>NZ_BAAAVI010000088.1:0-29782 GCF_039534445.1 Streptosporangium fragile
ACGTTCGGGACGAGTTCGACGCGGTTGTCGGGGATGACGTACACGCCGTCGGACACCTCGACGGGCTCGCCCCGCACGATCGGCGGCGGGCTCATCCGTACGTCGAGAAGGCCGTTCTGGCCGGTGAACGGGGCGTCCGGAGTCGGCGGGGGGTCGGTGGGGCACATGACCCGGCTCCAATCTGAACAGTGTTGAGATTTCTGCGAGCGTAGCAGAGATCTGAGCAGTGTTAAGATCGAGTGGTGGCGAAGGGGCGATATCACCACGGCGATCTGCGCGGCGCGCTGCTGGACGCCGCCGAGGCACTCGTACGCGAGCGCGGGACCGACGGCTGGTCCCTGCGGGAGGCCTCGGCACGGGTCGGTGTCAGCCCCAGCGCCGCCTACCACCACTTCACCTCACGTGACACGCTGGTCCGCGCCCTGTCCGAGCGGACGCTCGCCTGGCTCGGTGAGCGCCTGAGACAGGAGTGCGAGCGGGCGCCGGGCCAGCGGAACGACCCCCAGCAGCGCCTGATCGCCCTGGGCCGCGGCTATGTGAGCTGGGCGCTCGACGACCCGGCCGTCGCCCGGCTTGTCCTGCGCGGTGGCGCCACCGGCCCGCGTTCGTCCATCTCCACCCACCCGCACGACGTGCTCACCGCGGAGCTCGACCGGCTCACGGAGGCCGGCGGCCTGCCCGCCCCCGCGCGTTCGGGAGCCGAGTTCGTACTGTGGGCGGCGATCCACGGACTGGCCGTGCTGCTCGCCGACGGCCTGGTCCACATCGACGGCTCGCGGGCGGTCGATCTCCAGACTGAGCGCGTGGTCCGCTCCGCGCTCAACGGCCTGGCCCAGGAGACGTCCCCCGCGGCGGGCTGGCCGACGGCGCACTCGGCCCACACCGAACGCCTGGCCCGCCACCGATCGGCCCGCGAGGAGTCTGAGTGCAAAAATTAGCGGTAGAGATGATCACGAACACTTATCGCAGATAGTGACTTACTATCTGCGATAGCGTCGAGGCCGTCCTGGGAGAACACCCCGCCGCGGCACCGGTGACTCCCCCTGCTTATCTGCGATAGCTCTGCGGAGGATGCGACGGCGGTGCACCGGCTCACCCCGCTCGCCCCCGTGCCCGCCCTCGACCCGGCCACCGGCCGGGCCCGGCTGTCCTACCGGCGCGCCGCCGAGCTGTTCGAGACCGCCACCGCCAGCCTGCCCGACGGGTCGTGGACGCTGCACCAGCTGCGCCACAGCGCCCTCACCCACGCCGTCGAGGACGGCGCCAACACCTCGGGCCTGCCCCCCGGCTGGTGGACCAGCACCGGAAGCGAGAACGACCTCAACCGCCTCGGATACTTCAGCGGTGCCGCCGCGACCACTCCGGCCGATCTTTCGGCCGAAGCGGTGCACCAGGCGGATCTGGCGACCGCCGAACGCCTCGGCGCACGGGTCGCCCATCACACCGTCGTCCTCGCCGGCCGCGAAACCCTGGGCGTCTGAACCAGCCCGACCCGATACCACCCACAGTGAGGGACGGGGCGTACGGCGGGCAGGCGGCTGTCGCATGTCAACGCGAGGGTAAGGCTCCGGCGCGGGAAACGGTGTGACCGGCGACCGCTCGGCGCCGGCTCCGAAAGCCTTGTGGTGTAGTGGGTGAAGATGTCACGGGCGACGTTGGCGATCACTTGCCGGTTCAGGCGGGTTGCGTGGCGTCTTTCACGCTCACCTGGTGGCCGATGTCCTCGTCCTCGGCCGCGGCCAGCACCGCCTGCAGTAGCCCGGGGAAGCGGGCCTGCAGCTCCTGCCGCCGCAAGATCACGAAGCAGCGGGTGCCCTCCTGGCGGGTGCGGGTCAGCCCGGCATCACGCAGCACCCGCAGGTGATGGCTGAGGGTGGACTTGGCCACCGGCGCCTGCAGTTCGCCCCAGCCGCGCTCGCGGTCGTCGGCCAGCACCCGCACCAGTCCGACCCGGATCGGATCGCTGAGGGCGGCCATCACCCCGGTCAGCGTGATCTCGCCCACTTCGGGGTGATGTGCTCGTCTCATCTCCCCATGGTAACTTGTTCGATGTTTCACGAACATCGAACGAGAGGTTGTGCCGTGATCACCCCGCCCACCAGCCGGCTGCAAGACCGGGTCGTGATCGTGACCGGCGCCGGATCCGGGATCGGCCGCGCCGCCGCGCTCGCCTTCGCCCACGCCGGAGCACACGTCCTCGCCGTGGGCCGCCGCGCCGAGGCCCTGCACCAGACCGCCGCCGAGCATCCCGGCATCACCGTCCTGCCGACCGACATCACCGCCGCCGACGCCCCGCAGACGGTGATCGAAACGGCCGCCGAGCGCTGGGGCCGCGTCGACGTGCTGGTCAACAACGCCGGTGCCACCACCGTCATGCCGCTGTCCGACACCGACGCTCAGCGCGTCGCCGACCTGCTGGCACTCAACGTCACCGCGCCCAGCCTGCTCGCCCGAGCCGCGCTGCCGCACCTGCGCGCCGACCGAGGCGCGATCGTGAACGTCTCCAGCACCTACGGCCACCGCCCACTGCCCGGCGCCGCCCACTACGCCGCCTCCAAAGCCGCGCTGGAACAGCTGACCCGCAGCTGGGCGCTGGAGCTGGCCGCCGACGGCATCCGCGTCAACGCCCTGGCCCCCGGCCCCACCGAGAGCGAGGCCTTGAGCGCCGCCGGCCTGCCCGACGCCGTCGTCGACCAGATCAAGCAGGACGAGACCGCCCGCATTCCCCTCGGCCGCCGCGGCACTCCCGAGGAGGTTGCCGCCTGGATCGTCCACCTCGCCGATCCGGCCGCCACCTGGATCACCGGCCAGGTCCTCACCATCGACGGCGGCCTGGAACTCACCTGAAGCACACCCGCCCGGCCCTGCCGTCACCTGCCGTCAGCCGCTGACCGGCACGCCGCTCGAGGAGCAGCCAGCCGTTGACGGCAGGGCCGCGCGACGTGGCACCGGCCGCCGACCGGCAGCTCAGGTCCAGCTGGTTGAGAGTCGAAGGACGACCTGCCGAGAAGCGGTGCCGACGGCGTTGCCGAAGCCGACGCGTCCTGGTCCCGGCCTCGGTGCCCCTGCCCGGAAGCCGGTTCGCCCGCACAACTTCGGCGCCCGAACTAACCGGTGCTTGCGCGTATCTCACTTACGAAAGGCGCTCCTCGCCGGGGAGAGCTCGCCCGGCGCCCGGAGGTAGTTGTGAACGTTATGACCAAATCCCGCCCCGATGTGGCCTGGTCACGCCCGCACACAAGGGGTTGCGTCCATGGAAGTGGTGTAAGAGTTTCCCCAGCACACAGGCGTGGCGCCGGACATGAGAACGGCCATCGCGTGATCCTTCGTGATTGCGACATCAAGATCGAAGGAGAAGAAAGCGATGGCCGTGAACACCAGTGTGGACCCGATGGCGTGGCTGGCGGAGCAGATTCAGGCCAGTGACCCCAATCTGTTGCGCTCCATGGTGAAGACCATGGCCGAGACGTTGATGTCGGCCGAGGCCGACAGCCTCTGTGGCGCCGCGTACGGTGAGCGCAGCACCCAGCGGGCCAACCGGCGCAACGGCTACCGATCCCGGGACTGGGACACCCGCGCCGGCACCGTCGAGCTGGCCATCCCCAAGCTGCGCTCGGGCACCTACTTCCCCGACTGGCTGCTGCAGCGCCGCCGCCGGGCCGAACAGGCCCTGATCAGCGTGGTGGCCACCAGCTACCTGCTGGGCGTCTCCACCCGGCGGGTCGACAAGCTGATCGAGCAGCTCGGCGTGCAGCATATCTCGAAAAGCCAGGTCAGCGAGATGGCCAAGATGCTGGACGGGCAGGTGGAGGCGTTTCGGACCCGGCCGTTGGACGGCGGCCCGTATGCGTTCGTGTGGCTGGACGCGCTGACGCAGAAGGTCCGCGAGGACGGGCGGACGGTGAACGTGCACGTGCTGGTCGCCACCGCGGTCAACGCCGACGGCCGCCGGGAGATCCTCGGGCTGGAGGTGACCTCGGCCGAGGACGGTGCGGGCTGGCTGGGCTTCCTGCGCACTCTGGTGGCCCGGGGCCTGTCGGGGGTGCAGCTGGTCGTCTCCGACGCCCACCGGGGGCTGGTCGAGGCCATCGGTGCGACGTTGGCGGGCGCCTGCTGGCAGCGCTGCCGCACGCACTACCTGCGCAATCTGCTGACGACCGTGCCGAAGTCGGCGCAGCCGTGGGTGGCCACCCTGGTGCGCACCATCTTCGACCAGCCCACCGCCGAGGCCGTCCGGGCCCAGCACACCTGGGTCGTCGACGCCCTGGAGGCGAAGTATCCGGCTGCCGCGACGCATCTGGAGGCCGCCCGGGAGGAGCTGCTGGCCTTCGCCGCCTTTCCTCGGGAGGTTTGGCGGCAGGTCTGGTCGAACAATCCGCAAGAACGGTTGAACAAGGAGATCCGCCGCCGCACGGACGTGGTCGGCATCTTCCCCGACCGGGCCGCGATCGTCCGTCTGGTCGGTGCGGTTTTGGCCGAGCAGACCGACGAGTGGACCGAGGCCCGCCGCTACATGGGCCTGGACGTGCTGGCCAAGATCCGGCTGCGGCTGATCTGCGGCGACACACCGGGGCAGAACCCACTGCCGCAGACACTTACCGCTTAACCTGCAGAAACAGGATCACGCGAAGGCCGGCTCATACACCACTTCGCTGGACGTGACCGGCACAAGGCGCTGGGCCTGCTGCTGCGTGGCCGCACAGCCCACGTGGCGCTCCCCGTAGCGGCAGTGGTCGGGACGCTCCTGCCCAGCGTGAACCAGGGAGCGATCATCCTTTCCGGTGACACGACCACCGCGACGCGGGACGGCCGGCGGGTCCTCGGTCAGGAACATCCCGAGCATCCGCACCGTCCCCCACTGAACCGCTCATCCCAGCTTCGTCGCCGGGCGGCGCTTGGCCTCCTCCAGCGCTCCCGGCGCCGCCCGGTCCAAACGGAAGAACTGCTCCAGCTCCGCCGGTGAAGGCTCCTCGGGGAAGCGTCCATGGCGGGCGACTTGCTCATCGGAGAGGAATTCGAAAGGCATGGCCTTGGAACGTAGGGCCCGTGATCAGCAGAAACAGGGGCCGTCACCGAACCGGTATCAAGATCAACTCCCTACCGCTAATTCCTGCACCCAGACTCCTCGCGGGCCGATCCGGCCCGGATCTCCGCTAGCTACGGCGAGCCGCAAAGCAGGCGGATGTGCGTTTCGGCGGCATCTCCATCAAGCCGAACAGGTTGACCGCAAAAGCGCGCGGGCAAAAGCCGGACCCCTGCGGGAGTGGCCGCCCGGGTGGACGCTCGAGCCCGCTTGACGGGACTTTTCGTTCCGATGCCGTCAACCCCCGTCTCCACCAGAAGCCCGACCGTTCCTGGCTGCAGGCCCGCACCGCTCTCCGCTTCGCCACTGCACGCCGGCCGGTCGTCCACTACGACGACCTGGGAGCGCCGGCGCTCCTGGCCGACACCCCCGAGGAGACCGCACGCGACACCCCGACGCGGCCGCGATCACCCGCCTTGCCGGCGACCCGGAAGATCTGGAGACCCTGGGCGTCTACTGCGCCACCGGCCCCACGCGCCGTGCCGCCGATCTTCTCCACCGGCACCGCAGCCGCACCGCTCGACGCCTCGACCGGATCGCGAGGACCCTGGGCGTCGACCTCGCCGAGCCAACCGGACCGACACGGGCCAGGCTCGCCCTCACCACCTGGCGGCCGCTCGACAGCGGAACGCCCCTGGAAGATCTATTCCCAGCGCCCTATTGATCGTTTCCCGGGCTGGTGCCGCCGGTCGGCCGATGTTCGCACGTGGGAGTCGGGCACGATGCCCGAGTGCCTCCAGAATGTCACGCGGGATGTTCGCGGTCGGAGGACGGCCAGATGCCGCGTAGCGGACGCATGCCCTCCTCGACGTAGTCGGCGATAGGGCGGGTGCCGCCGTCGAGGTACCACTGCTCAAGCGCAGCGAAGTAGCCGAAGACGAGAGCGTTCGTGATCACGCGAGCCTGCGTTTCGGTCAGCTCGCCGGTCGCCGCGATCAACGGTGCGATCCGCCGGCTTGCGCGGTCGAGATTGGCGCAGACGGCCTCGCGGACCGATGGCTCGGTGAAGAAGTAACGGACCCTGCGCCACGGGCTCTTCTCGGCCTGAGGGCCTTCGCCCGCGTCCTCGGAACCGGATGCGCTTTCCGGCGCGGACTCGTAGACGCGGACGGCTCGGAGCAGGCTGCCGACGGGATCGCCGGGGGCCAGGAAGTCCTTGAGTGCCTCCGGGCTCATCCTGTCGAACTCGTCGGCGACCACGATGCCTTCCTTGGTGCCGAAGTAGCGGTACACCGACGACGGCGACACCTCGGCCGCGGCCGCGATCTCCTCGATCGTGACCGCGCCGAACCCTCTCTCGTCGAACAGATCGAGAGCGCGTTCCTGGATGGTGCGCATGGCCTTGAGCCGCCAGCGCTCGCGAAGACCGCTCATACGATCAGGGTAGCAGGAAGTCAAACGCTGAAGCACGTGGCTGTCATATAGACATTGACTGTCTGAAATCAAAATATTAGAGTCACTTCCTAGAGACAGTGACTGTCTAAACGGGCATGGCAAGCGGACGATTTCCCTCAGTCCGGGCACGCGCCGTCGCAGGCCTGACAACGCTCCGGAGACCTCCCGCCTGTCACCGACCCCCTCACATGGAAGGACTCATGGCATGACGACGCCGAAGCAGGGACCGCGCAACCGGACCCCACTGGCGATGATGTACATCGGGGCGGGGCTCACCGTGATCGCAGCCCTCTTTCCGTTCATCGACCAATCCACCACGACCGTCTTGGCAGACCACATCAAGGCGAGCTATCCGGCCTACCAGCCGGGTGCGATCGACACCGCCGTTGCCGCGTACCTGGCGGTCCTGTCCGCGATCGGGGTAATGGGACTCCTCGGCTGGCTCGGCACGATCTGGGCGGTCCGAGCCGGTATGCGGTGGGCTCCCTGGCTGGCGGCCGGGCTGCTCGCGATCGCCACCTGCATCGCGATCGCCGCACTGACCGTCCAGGACACCTCTGGTGACGTCGGCCTCGCGCCGCTGCTGGGCTGGCTGCTGGTCCTTCCGTGCGTTCCCGGTCTCGCCGCGGTCGCGCTGTGGAGAAGGGCGGTATGACCGAAGGCCCTACGGAGGCGCGGAGCATCGGCCGTGCCGTTGTCCGCGGGCTCGCGGCACTCAAGCGCGCGATGTATCGACGAGGGCGCCCGAACGCGCTCATGCGGCTCATGAACCGGCTCGACGTCCTGGTGTACGGGGCTCGGCGGCTCTCACCGCGCCGAGGTGCCGTGTTGAAGGTGACGGGGCGCCACAGCGGGAACATCACTTCGGTTCCGGTCGCGGTCACGGCCTACCGCGGCGCCGAGTTCCTCGTATCGATGCTCGGGCCGGACGCGAACTGGGTGCTGAACGTTCAGGCCGCGGGCGGTAAAGCCGTGCTCCGCCGTCGGGGTCGCGAGACTCCGATCCTGCTCGAGGAGATCCCGCCCGAGCATCGCGCCGAGATCCTGCGCCGCTACCTCGCCGCCGCGCCTGGCGCAAGGCCGCACCTGAGGCTGGGGCCGGCGGCCCCCTTGCCGGAGTTCCGCCGGATCGCGCCTCGTCATCCGGTCTTCCGAATCCGTGAGTGCCCCGCACGAGAGGTGAACGAGTAAGCGACAGGCGGCTCGCGAGCCTCGTCGTGCACCTCCCATTCTCACCCCGTAGCCGGTCGTGTGGCGACGAGCGCGGCCCATGCCTGCTCAGTCCGGCAGCGCGTCGCGCACGTCGGCGGGCAGGCCCGCACCCGGACCGTGGATGTCAGGAACTGCGCGGGGTCACCAGGCCGGATTCGTAGGCGAAAACGACGAGCTGGGCGCGGTCGCGGGCGTGGAGCTTGGTCATGGCCCGGTTGATGTGGGTTTTCGCGGTCAGCGGGCTGATCGCCATGCGGTCGGCGATCTGGTCGTTGGACAGGCCCTGCGCGACCAGGGTTACGGCCTCGCGTTCGCGGTTGGTCAGTTCTTTCAGTCCCGTGCCGGTGCCGGGCGGCTGTGCGACGTACCGGTTGATCAGCCGGCGGGTGATCGACGGTGCGAGCAGGGCGTCGCCGCGCGCGGCGACGCGTACGGAGTGGAGGAAGTCCTCCGGCTGGATGTCCTTGACGAGGAATCCGGCCGCGCCGGCGCGCAGCGCGTCGAAGACGTATTCGTCCAGGCCGTAGTTGGTCAGGATGACGACGTGCACCCCGGCCAGGGCCGGGTCCGCGGCGATGCGCCGGGTCGCCTCGATGCCGTCGACGACCGGCATCTGGATGTCGATGAGCGCGATGTCGGGCAGGTGTTCCCTGGCCAGCGCCAGGCCCTCGCTCCCGTCGGCGGCCTCGGCCACCACCTCGATGTCGTCCTCGATGTCAAGGAGCGCGCGGAATCCGCTGCGAATGAGCGGCTGGTCGTCGACCAGCAGGACACGGATCATGACGTTCGGTCCACGGGAAGTTCGGCGTGTACGGAGAAGCCGCCCTCGCTGCGCGGTGCCGCCCGCAGGCGACCGCCGAGGGCGGTGACCCGTTCGCGCATCCCGAGCAGCCCGACGCCGGGCACCGGCGCGGTGTCCGGCGTGGCCCTGCCGTCGTCATCGACCCGTATGACCAGGGCGTCGGGACGGTAGTCGATCCGGACCGCCGCCGTCGCGGCGGCGGCGTGCCGGGCGATGTTGGTCAGCGACTCCTGGACGATCCGGTAGGCGGTCCGGTCCACCGCGGCCGGCACGTCATGCCGTTGTCCCTCGATCGTCAGCTTCGCGTCCAGGCCGGTCGTCCGAGCCCGTTCCACCAGTTCCGGGACGTGGTCGAGCCCGTGCGGCGGACTCTTGCCGTCGTCGCGCAGCGCCTCCAGGGTCGCCCGCAGTTCCCGGGCCGCCTCACGACCGGCCTCCCGGATCACCAGCAGGGCCTCCGGCACCTGTTCACCCCGCTTGCGGGCCAGGTGGACGGCGACTTCGGCCTGCACCTTGATGACGGAGATCTGGTGGGTGAGCGAATCGTGCAACTCCCGCGCGATGTGCAGCCGCTCCTCGTCGGCGCGGCGCCGCGCGGCCTCCTCGCGGGTGCGCTCGGCCTCGTCCGCCCGGCGCTCGGCCTGTCGCAGCGCCTCACCCGCCGCCCCGGCGGCGATCAGCCAGGCCAGTTGGAGGGCGTCCCGGGTCTGCGTGAACGCCTCGCCCACGGGCCGGTCGTGCGGAGAGGCCAGGATCGCGAGCGGAAGAGCAGCCAGCATGATCACCGAACCCGCCACCGTGACGACGCGATGTCCCGCCCGTACCGTGGCGTACACCGCGAACAGATACGCGACGGCAGGCACGTCGAACCCGACGGCTTGGTAACCCAGCGCGCACAACCCGGTCACGGCCAGCACGGTGACCGGAGCCCGGCGGTGCGCGGCCAGCGCCAGGCCGCCGGTTGTCAGCAACGCGTAGCCCAGCGGGTCGAGACCCGTGGGGGGATGCTGCCCGGACAGCCCGGTGACCAGCAGGATCGCCGCCATGCCGGCGGCGATCGCCCAGTCTCTGACACCGATCCGTCCCCTGCTCATGTGTGCACCCTAGCCGGATGTCCACGCGGGCAACTCCTGCGCACGGATGATCAGCCGCCTACCGCACACGCGGTACCTTCGCGGCTCCTGCCGCGTCCGCGGCAGCCGGCTACGGCATCGGCGGCAGCGCGGATTGCCTGCGTCCGCAGGACGACCGGCGGTGGGTCCAGCGGACATGATCAGGCGACGTCCCGCCGTAGGAGGAGAAGGAGCACCTCATGTCCGTCCGTCACCTGCTTGCCGCCGCCGCGGCCGCCCTGCCCGGAGTTTTCGGGCTTGCCACACCGGCGGCCGCGCACGTCCTGGCCCAGCCGGCCGACGTCAGTGCCTACACCTTGACCGCCGGGCGTCTCTGGTCCTTGGTGGCCGCGCTGCTGGGGCTGGCCGGCGTGGTCATCGGCGGGCTGGCTCTGGCCCGCTCCGCCGGTCGTATCGGCACCGGCACCGGGAGAAGGGGGGCCGTCGTGGCCCTGGTGGCGGGGCTGGCCGGCGCGGTCATCGGCGGGCTGGTCGTGGCCGCCGCCGACGGTGGTCCCGGCACCGGCTACGGAATAGTCGGGGGCTTCGTGGCCCTGGCGGTCGGGCTGATCGCCATGGTCCTCGGCGGGCTGGCTCTGGCCCGCTCCCGCCGCACCGCCTGACCGGTTGGACCGGTTGGACCGGTTGGACCGGCTGACCGCAGCGGATACGAGCGCGCGTTCGGGTCTTCCTGAAGGCCGCCCCACCAGGTTCCGGCGCGCCGTACGCGCCCGCCCCGGCCTCACGCCGGATGGCCGCCCTCGGCGTGCCGCGCTCGCAGCGGGCGGTACCGCCGTCGCGGTGCCGGCGGGGGCGAGCTTGTTCGGCCGGTACCGGAAGAGAGACCCTGGGAGGGGAGGAGGTGTTCGGGATGGAGAACAAGCAGTGGAACGTGCAGATCTTCATCAGCGAGGACGACCAGGACGCCGTCACGACCGCGACGGCCATGTTGTCGGCGCGGGACGGCAGGACATACGAGAGCGTCGCACACGCTCGGCGTAATCCGTCCGATCGCCCGGTGCCGGAGATCGGCGACGAGCTGGCGGCGGGGCGTGCGCTGGCGGACCTGGCCGCGCGGCTGATCGAGGATGCGGCGGTGGACGTCGCACGTATGGCGGCGGCGCGAGCCCGCTGACCCCCGCGTGCCGGGTGCTCCGCCGACGGCGGGGCACCCGGATGCCCTCTGCCGGTGGTGGTCTCCGCGTGTCGGCCGCCCGGCTCGGCGGGTGTGATGCATAATCTCGCGCGTATGCAGGACGTGTGGTGGGCCTCGTCGCCGGTGTCCCCCGGCGCCCCCCGAATCCCCGAGCGCGGAGGCCGGCGTGAACGATCGTGACCCCCTGGTGCTGGCGCGCTTCCCGCAGGCGTGTGAGGAGTTCCTGTCCGGGCTGCGCACCAAGAAGCTCTCTCCGCACACCCTGGCCGGCTACGACCGGGACCTGCGGACCGTGGCGGGGATCGCCGCCGGCCTGGAGGGGGTCGCGGTGGCCGATCTGGAGGTGCGGCGTCTCGGCGGGCGCCTGATGCGAGGAGCGTTCGCCGAGTTCGCCGGGCCGCGCTCCGCGGCGAGCGTCAACCGCGCCTGGAGTGCCTGGAACCAGTTCCTGACCTTCTGCGTGGCCGAGGGCATGCTGGAGGGCAACCCCATGGCCGCGGTGCCCCGGCCCCGGCAGCCCGCCAAGGCGCCCAAACCGCTGCTGGGCGACGGCAGCGCCGCCACCACGCTGCTGGAGCGCGTCGCCGCCGGGGCGCGCAAGGCCCGCGACCCGTGGGTGGAGCGGGACCTGGTGGTACTGGCGCTGGCGCTGGTCACCGGCATGCGTTCGGCGGAGCTGCTGGGCCTGACCGTGGGGTCGATCGGGGGCGCCCCCGGCGACCGGCGTGTCCAGGTCGTCGGCAAGGGCGGCAAGACCCGTTCGCTGCCCATCGAGCCGCCGGTCGAGCACCTCGTCGACCGCTACCTCGACAGCCGCAGGCAGCGGTTCGGGCTGACCTCGATCCCCCGGTCGGCGGCCCTGCTGGTCGACACCTCGGGCGAGCCGCTGCGCCGGGGCGGCCTGCAGTACCTGGTACGCCAGTGCTACCGCCACGCCGGGGTGCACGACCGGGTGCAGAAAGGCACCCTGGTGCACGCGCTGCGCCACGAGTTCGCCACGCGCCTGGCCGAGCGGGGCGCCTCGGCGCACGAGCTGATGGAGCTGCTGGGGCACGCCTCGATCGTGACCGGGCAGGCCTACGTCGCCTCGACCGCGCGCGAGGTACGCCAGGCCGCGCGGGGCAATCCCGCCTACGAGGTGCTGCAGCGCCTGGGAACCGGGGAGGCGGCCGGCCTCGACCGCCGTTGACGGACGTGTCACCGGCCGCGGAGGACGGCGGGGAACACCGGTGCGGCGGTGCGGCCCCGCAGCGGGCGGGCAGGAGACGGCGGTCCAGGCGATCACCTGCGGCCTCTGCCGTGCCCGGCTTCGCGCCGGGACGGCGGACGGGACGGGCGCATCGCCCCGGCAACGATCCGGACCGATCCGGACCGGCGGCGGGGCCGCCGGGTGGGGAGGCTCAGGGGTGGGGCGGGGCGCCGGTGCTCTCGCGCACGACGAGCTCGGGCTCGATCATCCGGTGCGGGACGCCGGCGCGGCCGTCGATGCGTTCCAGCAGCAGCTGGAACGCCAGGCGGCCGATCTCGGTGAAGTTCTGTCGCACGGTGCTCAGCGGCGGCCACAGGTAGGGGGCCTCGGGCACGTCGTCGAAACCGACCACGCTGACGTCCTGGGGAACCCTGCGGCCCGCCTCGCGCAGGGCGCGCAGCACCCCGGTGGCCATGTGGTCGTTGGCGACGAAGATGGCCGTGACCTGAGGGTCGCGGGCCAGCTGCCGGCCGTGGTCGAAGCCCGAGCGCGCACTCCAGTCGCCACGCAGCGGCTCGGGGACCTCGCGGCCCTCGGCCTCCAGCGCCGAGCGCCAGCCCTCGACGCGGGCGCCGGCGTCGATCCAGTCCGGCGGGCCCGCCAGGTGCCAGACAGTCCGGTGGCCCAGGCTCAGCAGGTGACGGGTGGCCCGTACGGCGCCGGCGGCCTGGTCGACGGCGGCGACCGGGGCGGTCAGGCCGGCGCGCGCGCCGACCACCACGGCGGGCAGGTCGCCGGGCAGGTGGCGCAGCCCGTCGGCGGCCGACTCGTGCGGGGCGACGATGACGACGCCCTCGACGGACTGGGCGCGCAACCGGTTGACGGCCTCGCCGATGGAGTGACGGTTGAGAGCGGTGACGTTGACGATGGTGACGAGGTAGTCGTGGGTGCGGGCGGCCTGCTCGATGCCGTGCAGGGTGGAGGCCGGGCCGTACAGGGTGGTGTCGAAGCTGACCACGCCCAGCGCGCCGGAGCGGCCGGTGACCAGTGAGCGGGCGGCGGAGTTGGGGCGGTAGCCGAGTTCGCGCACCGCCTCCAGGACGCGGGCGCGAGTGTCGGGACGCACCTTCTCGGGGGTGTTCAGGACGCGGGAGACCGTCATGGCCGACACGCCCGCGCGCTCGGCGACGTCCTCCATCACCGCGACCCTGGGTCGCCCGGAGGACGCCTGTCCAGATGCCTGCTGGGTCACCCTGCCCGCCTTGTCGAAGTCGTCCTCAGGACACCCTGATTGTTTGCGTTAACAATAGCATTGTCAAACGGGCGCGGATCCCGAGTCGTCGGACCGTTCCCAGCAGCCGGTACGGCGCCGATTCCGGCGGGGTGGCACACCATGAAGTGCTGATAGCGTTAACATGCCGGTAACCTCTCCGGGCGCGCACCGACCATGGCGCACCCCGGGCCGGCACGGGCCCGGCCCGGTCACGGCAGCGCCGGAGCCGGCCGCGGAGCACGGGGGCGCCGCGACCGTCCCCTCACGCCGGGGGCTGCGGGGGCTGCGGGGGCTGCGCCTTGAGCCTGCGCACGAAACGGGAGGCCGCCCGGTGGCTCATCCCGGTCTCGCCGCGCACGAGGAAGACCGCCTGGTCGAACTGGTCGGAGGCCTTCAGCTCCAGCACCCGCTGGACCAGCTCGGGGCCGACGCCGCCGCCGACCAGGGTGTTTCGGGGGTTCTGCGCCAACCGCACCGCGAGGACGATCAAAGCGATGATCGCCGCCACGACGACCGCCGTCAGGAGCAGGATGACGATCGGGTTCGACATGGGCTGAGCGTACCTCCGCAAGGTCATCTCATGTCACCGTACGGGCCACGATTCCCGGGGCCCGCGGTCCCACCGGCATCCCCGCGCGGGATGCGAGGACGGGACCCGGGGAGACGGCGCCGGGGCACTCAGTCCGGGGCGCGCAGCAGGAACAGGGCGTAGGCGGCGATCGAGCAGCTGTCGGTGATGGCGCCCTCCCGGATCATCCGCTCCAGGTCGGCCCGTGACACCCAGCCCTGGCGCATGTCCTGCTCGGTGTGCTCGCGGCTGTGGGGGCCGGGGGTCAGGCCGGTCGCCAGGAAGACGTCGAACCGCTGGCCGGTGGTGCCGTGGGCGTTGTCCAGGCGGCCCAGGTGCGTCATCGACGCCGCCCGCAGCCCCGTCTCCTCGGCCAGCTCGGTGCGGGCGGTGGCCTCCGGCGAGGGACTGTCCCTGACGCCGCCCTGGGGGAAGTTCCACGTGCGCCGCCCGACCGGGTAGCGGTACTCCTCCACGAGGTGGAACCCGCCCTTCTCCATCGGGATGACCAGCGCGAAATCCAGCTGGTCCACCACGCCGTAGATGCCGTGCGAGCCGTCGGGACGCTCGATCCGGTCCTCCCGCACGGCCATCCACGGGTTGGTGTAGACGACCGTCGAGTCCAGGGTGCGGATCGCCGGTCCGTGTACGTCGTTCATGCCGCGGAGCCTACTGGGAGCACCGCGTCCGGGCGGGGCCGTCGGCCGCTCCCGGCCACCCGTGCCGGGGTGGGGCTCAGCGCGGCGGATCGTCCCGGGGCACGGCGAAGGGGACGGCGGAGACCACCGCCGAGACCGGCAGCGGCCCGTAGACGTGCGGGAACGCCTCGGGCGCGTCCGCGGGCACCTCGAAACGCACATCCAGCCCGGACGGGTCGATCTCCAGCAGCGTCAGGGGCTCGCCGACGTCGCGGTAGAAGCGCTCGACGACGCCGCGCAGCTGGTCGTGGTCGGCGCAGGCGTGGATGAAGCCCTCCTCCTCGAGGGTGCGCCCGATGGTGGACATCCGGTATTCGCCCGCCCGCCGGGCGTCGTCCCAGTCGGCGGTCAGGGCCAGGTGCAAAATGGTCATCGGCGGCCATGGTGCCGCTCGCGCGCCCGTAGCTCAAATCGGACACCGGTCAAGCCGGTCGCGTACGCGGGAGCCGGGATCAGCGGGCGGCGCGCCATTCGCGCTGCAGGATCGCGTAGTCGATCTCGCTGGCCCATTCGCCCTTGACGAACTCGTTCTCCACCAGGTGGGCCTCGCGGCGCATGCCCAGGCGCTCCAGCACCCGGGCCGAGGCCTCGTTGCGGGCGTCCAGGCGGCCGACGATGCGGTGCAGGTCCAGGCCGTCGAAGCCCAGCTCCAGCAGGACCCGGCCCATCTCCGTGGCGTAGCCGCGGCCGTGGTGGGCGGGGTGGAGGATGTATCCGATCTCCCCGCCGCGGTGCGCGCGGCTGCACCAGTTCAGCATCCCGTCGCCGATCAGTTCGCCGGTGGCGGCCAGCTCCGCCGCCAGCGTCAGGGTCTGCCCCTCCTCCAGCAGCGCCGTCTGAGCCATCTTGGCCTCCAGCGACTGACGCGTCTGCTCGCGGTCGCGAGGCTCCCAGTACAGGTAGCGGGCCACCTGCGGCAGCGACTGGATGGCGTACAGGGCGTCGAGGTCGCCCGGGGTGTACGGGCGCAGGATCAGCCGGGCGGTCCGGATCGGGAAGGAAGGCTTCAGCACCGGTCCAGGCTAGAGCGGCATTCCGGCGGCGGGCGAGTCATTATCCGGCCGGCCCCGCCGGCCCGCCGGTCCGGGTCCTTCGGAACCCCCTCCTCCGGATGCTCATCCGGACTCTCCGGATCTTCGGGACTCCCCCGGCTCTCCGGCCGGTCGCCCCGGCGGCGCGTCGGGGGGCGTCCCGGCGCGGCGGCGTGTCGTCTGCAGGGTGCGCTCGAGCAGGGCGCGGCCCTCCTCGGCCGCTCCGGGGCGGGCCTCGACCAGGTGCTCCAGCCAGAATCCGGTCAGCAGCACCGCGACCAGGCGGGTGTCCGCGGGGCCGAGGGAGTGCCCGGCGGCGCGCAAAGCGTCGGCGACGATCTCGCCGACGCCGTCGGTCCAGGCCCGCGCCACCCGCTGCAGCGCCGGGTCGCGCCCGGCCTGCAGGTACAGCTCCCACAGGCCGATCTGGCCCGCCCGGTCGTCCGCGCAGGTCGCCAGCAGCGCACCCAGCGGGTCGGCGCCGCGGGCCGCCGCGCCCAGCCCGGCCAGTTCCGCGGCGACCAGCAGCTCGAAGGCCTCGGCCAGCAACTCCTCACGGGAGGCGAAGTAGTAGGTGGTGGCGGCCAGCGGCAGGCCGGCGCGGTGGGCCACCGCCCGGTGGGTGACGGCGACGAAGCCGCCCTCGCGCAGCAGGGCCACCGCCGCCTCCAGCAGGGCCTGGCGGCGGACCCTGCCCCGCCGTTGCGCCGGCGGGCGCGTCCCCCGGGAGGCCCCGCGCGGCCCGGGGACGCTCAATGGGCGCCGCCGGCCAGGTTGAGCACCACGACCCCGCCGATGATCAGGGCGATGCCCGCGGCCTTGACCAGATTGATCGTCTCGCCCAGGAACAGCACGCCGATCGCGGCGATGGCCGCGGTGCCGACCCCGGACCAGACCGCGTAGGCCGTGCCGACCTCCATCTGCAGCTTCAGCGCCTGGCCCAGCAGGAGGAACGCGGCGGCGTATCCGGCGACGACGAGAACCGACCAGCCCTTGTGCGCGAACCCGTCACTCAGCTTCAGCGCGGTGGTCGCCATGATCTCCGCGGCGATCGCCCCCGCCAGAAACAGCCATGCCATGAACACTCCCAAAAAATTAGTACATTCGTACCAGTTTACCTTTTTCGGGTAATCTGCCGGTAGGCGCGGGCTGTGGAGCGCGGGCCCCGGGCGTTCCACTTGCGAGCGGTGTCGAAAACGTGTTCCACTGAGCCGTATGCCATGGGACGCGCCTCCGCTGCTCGCCGCCCCGGCCGACACCAGGCCACGCATCGAGCGCTCCGCCGTGACCCGGGTCCATGGCGCGCTGACCTGCTACGAGGTGCAGGCGCGCACCGCGCTGGAGCACACCCCCGAGGGCTGGACCGTCAGCCCCTACCGTGGCTGCGCCCAGGCCTGCCGCTACTGCGCGGTCCGCCGCGGCCACCGGCATCTGGGGCTGGACGCCGAGACCGACTTCGACTCCCGGATCGTGGTACGGACCAACATCGTGCGGCGGCTGCGCGCGGAGCTGGCCTCGCGATGGGACGGCGAGCACGTGACCGTGGGCGTGGGCGGCGACTGCTACCAGGGCGCCGAGGAGATCTACCGGCTGATGCCCGGCGTCGTCGCCGCGTTGCGCGAGGCCGGGGCGCCGTTCACCGTGCACACCAAGAGCCGGCTGATCCTGCGCGACGCCGACCTGCTGGCCGCGACCCCCGGCACCGGGGTGGTGGTGTCGATCGCCTTCGTCGACGACCGGATCCGGCGCACCGTCGAGCCCGGCGCGCACAGCGCCCAGCGACGCCTGGAGCTGGTCGCCGAGCTCAACGAGCGCGGCGTGCCGTGCGGCGTGACGATGGCGCCGATCCTGCCGCTGCTCACCGACTCCCCCGACCAGCTGGCCGCCACCGTGCGCCGCGTCGCCGACGCCGGCGCGGTCAGCCTCACCCCCCACGTGCTGCGCCTGCCGCCCGGCGCCCGCGAGTGGTACCTGGCCTGGCTGGGCGAGCACCACCCCGGGTTGGTCCCCCGCTACACCGAGCTGTACGGCGGGGGCCCCGACGCCGACCCCGGCTACGTCGGCCGCGTCACCGGCCAGGTCCTGCAGCTGGCCGCCCGCTACGGCATGGGCGCCACCCGGCCCGAGCAGCCCCTGCCGCTGGCGCTGCCCCGCCAGGCCCAGCTCACCCTGCTCTGACGCGCTCGCCGCCCGACGCCGGCCATGTCCGGGCCGGCGACTGCGCGAGCGGGATCAGCGGCGGGCGAGGGCGAGCCGGAAGGTCAGCTCGTACAGCGCGCGCAGCTCCTGCGGCGGCAGCGGGGGCAGGACGTGCCCGGCGCCGACGAGGACCAGGTACATCAGCCGCCCCAGGTGCGCGGCCTCCACGGGGTCGTGGCCGATCCGGCACCACAGGTCGCGCAGGTAGGCGACACGGGTGCGGTCGACACGCTCCTGGACGGCGCGCACCTGCTCGTCCTGCAGCGCCCAGGCCCGCGTGGCGATCTCCAGGCGCGGGTCCGCGGTGTCGGACAGGACCAACTCCACCAGGTGGGCGAGCCGGGCCTCGGGCGCGGCCGGCGCGGCGCGCTCCACCTCGTCGATGAAGCGGGTGGTGCACTCGGCCTCGAAGTGGGCCAGCAGCGCGGTCTTGAAACCGCCCATCCCCTTGAAGTGGTGGTAGAAGGAGCCCTTGGTCAGGCCCAGCCGCCCGGTCAGCCGCTCGATGGTCAGGGCGCGGGCCCCCTGCTCGGCCAGGATCGTCAGGCCGGCGTCCAGCCAGTCGCGCCTGCTCGCCATCTCGCCGCCCTCCCCCGCGTCCGGCACGCCAGGCGAACCATACCGTATGGCATGCCAGTGGGGCGTGCCCCGCCCCGCGGCAGGCCCGCTCCGCTCCCTCCGGTGAGCGGAGCGGGCGCCGCTCCCACCTCGCTCCCCGGGTCCGGCGTCCCGGGCGCCGGGTGGGGGCACCGGAGCGGGAGGCGTTCCCGTGCGGCCTACGACCGGACGACGGTCCTCATGGACGCCTCGCCGAACACCCATGGGTCGGCCTCGCACTCGGCGATGAAGTCACCGGGGAACCCCACCTCGAACTGCGCCGCCGACTCCAGCCGCCGGACGGCCTCCTGCGGAAGGACGACGTCGGCCGCGCCCAGGTTCTCGGTGAGCTGCTTGACGCCGCTCGCGCCGATGATCGGGTGCACGGCGGCGTACCGGGTACGGGTCCAGGCGATCGCCACCTGGGCCGCCGTGGCACCCAGCTCGTCCGCGACCTCCAGTACGGCACGCGCGACCGCGTGGTCGCGGGGTGTGAGGGAGGCGGGGTCGATGCGGGTGGCCGCGCCCGAGCCCCCCGGGCCGGTGAACTTCCCGGACAGCACGCCGCCGGCGAGCGGCCCCCAGGCGGCCACGCTCATCCCGAACGCCTCGGCCATCGGCAGCAGCTCCCGCTCGACGTCACGCCTGAGCAGGTTGTACGGCACCTGCAGGCCCGCGAACGGCGTCCAGCCCCGCCACTCCGCCAGCGTGTTGGCGCGGCTGACCAGCCAGGCCGGGGCGTCGGAGATGCCCACGTAGAGGATCTTCCCGGCGCGCACGGCGTCGTCCAGCGCCCGCATCGTCTCCTCCACCGGGGTGCGGCGGTCCCAGACGTGCACCCAGTACAGGTCGATGTAGTCGGTCCGCAGCCGCCGCAGGCTGCTCTCCAGCGACAGGGTGAGGTTCTTGCGGTGGTTGCCGGCGGCGTTCGGGTCGTCGCGGTCGCGGGAGATCGTGTACTTGGTGGCGACGACGAAGCGGTCGCGGCGGCCGGTGAGGAGCTCGCCGAGGATGCTCTCGCTCTCGCCGTACGCGGAGGCCGTGTCGATGACGTTGCCTCCGGCGTCGGCGTAGGTGTCGAGCATGGCGCGGTACTCCTGCTCCGTGTCGGGGCCGCCGCGCTCGTAGAAGGTCATCGCGCCGAAGAACATCTCGGACACCCGCAGGCCGGTCCGGCCCAGCAGTCGGTAACGCAAGGAAGGTCCTTTCCCAAGACTGTGTTCACAAGGTCGGTGCCGGAATCCGGGCCCGGTGACCCGCGGGCCGTACCGTTTCGGGCCACGTCGCGTGCCGGCATCTCGAAGGAGCCGTTGCCGATGCCCCACGCCGGGATCCGCCGCGGACGGATCGGGATCCACGCGGGATCCCAGACGCCCCCACCGGCCTGACCACCGGCCCGCCGCCGCGGCCGGGCGGGGCGAGGCGTCCCCGCGGCCGGCCGGTCGGACGCGCGACCTCGATATCGGTGAATGCGCTCATGGATCCGAGCCTGCCGGGCGGGACCCCGCGCAGGGAGGCCGCGGTGGGACTGGCCCCCGCAGGGCCACGATCGCGACGGGGTGGCGCGCGCCGAATAGACTCCTGCCATGGGCGACAACGAGCTGGGCGCGTTCCTGCGCTCCCGGCGGGAGGCCGTCGCGCCCGCCGACGTGGGCCTTCCCGGCGGATCACGCCGCCGCACACCCGGGCTGCGCCGCGCCGAGCTGGCCACGCTCGCCGGGATCAGCGTGGAGTACCTCACGCGCCTGGAGCAGGGACGCGACCGCCGCCCCTCCGCCGAGATCCTCGCCGCGCTCGCCGACGCGCTGAACCTCTCCGCCGATGAGCGGGTCCACCTGCACCGCCTCGTCAAGGTGGTCACCGGCGGCGTCTGCCAGGGCGGTGGGCCGCCGGCCCGCACGGTGCGCCCCACGGTGAGAGCGCTGCTCGACCGGCTCGAACCGGCTCCGGCGCTGGTGGTCGACCGGCTGAGCGAACTGCTCGCCTTCACGGCCGGCTACGACCGGCTCGCGGGCCCCGCCGGCCTGCTGGAGGCCCGGCCGCCCAACCTCACCCGGTTCGTCTTCACCGATGCCCGCGCGCGGGCCGTCTTCCCCGACTGGGAGCGCATCGCCGACGAGCGGGCCGCCGAGCTCAGGGCCGCGGCGGCCCTCGGCGATCCCCACGCCACCGCCCTCGCCGAAGAGCTGGCCGTCACCGCCGGCCTCCGGTTCAGCGGCCGTTTCGAAGCCTCGGCCGCCCTCCCCGGGCGCACGGGCGTCGAACGATGGACGCATCCCCTGGCGGGCGAGCTGCTGCTTGCGTACGAAAGCCTCGAACTACCCGACACCGACGAGCAGCGCCTGATCGTCTACCTGCCGGCCGACGACGCCACCTCGGCCGCGCTCGACCTCCTGACCCGGCCCGGCCCGCTGACCACACTGGCCGGCTAGCCGGCCCGTACGACGCCGAGAGGGCTGGCCGTGCGACCCGCCCCCTCGGGTGTCTCCTGTCCGGGCCTGCGGCGTTCAGGCCCGTCCGGCCTCGGTCAGGCCAGGGCGCTGCCCTTCTTCCACTGGTTGAACGACAGCTCCCAGTAGCTCCAGCCGTTGTTCCACTCGATCTGCCGGTCGGTGCCCTTGATGATGATCGGGTCGCCGCGCTGGACCTGCTCGTAGAACCACTTGGCCTGGTCGGGGCGGGCGTTGATGCACCCGTGGCTGACGTTCTGGCGGCCCTGGGCCCAGACGTTGTTGAGCGCGTGGACGTACTCGCCGCTGTTGGAGAAGCGGACCGCGTGGTTGATCATCAGGTCGTAGTAACCGGGGTCGCCCTTCTTGCGGCCCGGGGAGATCATGCGCTCGGGGTTGGCCTTGCCCATCGCCAGGTGGGTGCCACTGGTGGTGGTGTACTCGCGGGTGCTGGCGTTGCCCGCGCTGATGAGCATGGTCTGCACGACCTTGCCGTCCCGCTTGACGATCATCTTGTGCTTGCGGGTGTCGACCATGGAGATCTGGGCCGCGCCGATCCGCAGGACCTTGGTGATGTTCTTGACCCCGTACATGTCCTTGCCGCCCTGCACGCCGTTGAGGCGGGCGGTGAAGGTCACCTTCTGGTGGGGCTGCCAGAACTTCGCGGTCCGGTAGATCACGGTGGTGTCGTTGATCCACCGCCACGCACCCTGGTGGGGCTTTTCCGATTCGACCTCGAGGGCCTTCTCCACCGCGGCCTTGTTGGAGACCTGCTGGTTGAACGTGACGATGATCGGCGCTCCCACCCCGATCTTCTCACCCTTGACGGCCGGGGTGACGTCGGCGACCTCCAGTTCGCGCTTGGGCTTGAGCGTGCGGAAGGAACTGCTGGCCGTCGTGCCGTCGACCGCGCGCACCGCCACCGTGTAGTCACTGGCGGGCATCATGGGGACCTTCGACACCCACCTGGTCCGCTCGGCGTCGAAGTCGCCCTCCAACACGTGGGCGCCGCTTTTGACGACGACCTCCTCCAAGGCGCCACCGGCCGCGGTCACCACAACCTTCTTGTCAGGCCGCACGGTCTTGCTGCCCTCGGCAGGGCTGATCTTGATCTCCGGCGCGGCGGCCGCGCCGGTGGAGGTCGCCTCCGAACCGGCGGGAGAACCGGCCGCGGGTACCCGCTCGGGCCCCGCCGAGCAGGACGTGACCAGCATGGCGGTGGTCACCACGGCAAGACCGGCCAGTGGTCGCCTCAGACCTGGGCGCTCCATGATTAGCAAAACCCTCTCCCCCACTGCAGCAAACTGCGCATAAAACACTAATAGGAGATGCGTAGTGACTGCACATGGTTGCGGCCATTTTGGTAACGTTTCGGTCACTTCTTAAAGCGAATAACATGTCGGCCCTGAGACGCGGGAACACTGCTTGGCCGCCTCGGCGCCCCGTCCGGGAAGGGGCGCCCGCCAGGCCGGAGGCCACCGGCGCGCGAGCGGCGGGCCGCGGTTCCGGCCCCGGGCGTGCATCAACCGCGCCATACGGGGCATGGGCTCGCGCAGGACTGCCCGTCCCCCGCGATTCACGCCGACCGGCCCGTCATCCCCCCGGCGGAAAGATAGTGTGGTTCGCCTCTCTCCAAACGGAAGCTCCGGGTGATGACAGGACTTCGTCCCGCCAGTGATGATGTCGACCGTACGAGCGCTGCCGGTCTCGACCACGCGCCCGGCCACGAGCTGCTGCGGGCCGTCGTCGAGGCCGGCGGCGAGGGCGTGGTCCTGTGCGACCGGGACGACGTCGTCGTCATGCTCAACGCGGCGGCGGCGCGGATGGCACCCGACGTCCTGATCGGGCGCCCGGTGGCCTCCGGCGAGGCCGCGGCGCTGTTCGACCGCGACCACCCCGAGGGGGAGAGCCGCGAGGCCGCGTACGGAAAGCGGCGCTTCCAGGTCCGCCGTGAGGCGTTCGACATCGCCCACCACGCCTGGTACCTGCGCGACGTCACCGCCGAGGCGGCCCGGACCGACGCGCTGCTGGCCGAGCGCAGGCGCACCCGGTTCCTCATGGAGGCCGGGCGCAGGCTGTCGGCCTCGCTCAACCTGCGCCGCTGCGCCCGCGCCACCGTCGAGCTGGCCGTGCCCTTCCTGGCCGAGGTCGCCATGGTGGTGCTGCCGCCCTCCGGGCGCCGCCACGTCGCGTGGCTGCGCCGCGCCGGCCAGGACCAGCCCATCCAGGAGGGCACCGTCCCTCTCGCCGACACCTCCCTGGTACCGGGCCTGGCCGAGGCGCTGGCCGGGTTCCCACCCGTGCCCAGCCGCTGGCTCGACCCCGGGCAGGTGCCCGGCTGGGTGCTGCCGGAGGGCTTCGGACCGGCCGGGCACCTACTGGTGACACCACTGCCCGGCAACGGCGTCCCCGCCGGGGCCCTGGTTCTCGCCCGCCACGAGCACGGCCCGGCCTTCGACGAGGAGTCCGAGACCCTGGTGCGGGTCTTCACCTCCCGGGCCGGGGCGGCCATCTCCGCCGCCGCCCTCTACCAGGAGCAGAGCGACACCACCGCGATCCTGAGCAGGCACCTGCTCCCGCCGCCGTTGCCCGCCCTGGACGGCGTGGAACTGGCCGGCTCGCTGCGCGCCGCCCAGCACGCCGGGCTCATCGGCGGCGACTTCTACGACGTCTACCTCCCCGACTCCGAGGGCAGCGGCGGGCCGCTGCTGGCTCTGGGCGACGTCTGCGGCAAAGGCGCCCGCGCCGCCGTGCTGGCCGGGCAGGTCCGCCACGCCCTGCGCACGCTCCTGCTGCTGGAGGACCGGCCAGACCGGCTCGTCCCGCTGCTCAACCGCTCCCTGCTGGCCTCCACCGCACCCAACTCCTACGTCACCATGGCCCTGAGCACCCTCGCGGCCGGTCACGACGGCCACGTGCTGATGAACCTGGCGGTGGCCGGGCACCCCTCCCCGCTGGTCCTGCGCGCCGACGGCACCGTGGAGGAGGCCCAGGCGCGCGGCTCCATGCTCGGCGCGCTGAAGAGCATCGTGGTCGCCCCCGTCACCCTCGACCTGGCCCCCGGCGAGGTGTGCCTGTTCTACAGCGACGGCATCACCGAGGCCGTCGGCGGCCCCACCGGCCGGGAGATGTACGGCACCCAGCGGCTCAAGGCCGCCCTGGCCACCTGCGCGGGCATGCCGGTCGCCGCGGTGGTCGAGCGGCTGGAGCAGATCAGCACCGAGTGGCTCGCCGGCGACGTCCAGGACGACCGGGCGCTGCTGGCCGTGCAGGCGAGGCCGGCGCGATGAGCTCGACCATCCTCTCCGCCGAGAACCTGCGCGCGGCCGGCGAAACCTACCTGGAACGCATCGGCGAGGCCGACGAGTACGGCGCCGTCGACCTGGTGCTCGGCCTGCTCGACGGCGGCGTCCCCGCCGAGCGTCTCCTGCTGGAGCTCATCGCGCCCGCCCAGCGGCGCGTCGGCGAGCTGTGGGCGGCCAACACGTGGTCGGTCGCCCGCGAGCACGGTGCCACGGCCGTCAGCGAGCGGGCCATCGCCGCCATCGCCACCCGCACACGCACCGAACCCACCCGCGGGCGCCTCACCGTGGCCTGCACCGACGGCGAGTACCACGCGCTGCCCACCCGGCTGCTGGCCGAGGTGCTGCGCCTGCGCGGGTGGCGGGTCGACTTCCTCGGCGCCAACGTCCCCGGCCCGCATCTGATCACCCACCTGCACCAGACCGGCCCGGACGCGGTCGCGCTGGGCTGCGCCCTGGCCACCCGCCTGCCCCGGGCGCACGCCACGCTCACCGCCTGCCAGGCCGTGGGCGTGCCGGTCATGGCCGGCGGGGCCGGGTTCGGCGCCGACGGGCGCTTCGCCCGGCTGCTGGGCGCCGACGCCTGGGCCCCCACCGCCGACGCCGCAGCCGACCACCTCGACCGCGGCCTGCCCGGCTTCCCCGACCCGCGGGACGCGCTCGGCCACCTGGCCGACGAGGAGTACACCCACCTGACGCGCCGCCGTGGCGAGCTGCTCACCCGGGCGATGACCGCCCTGACCGCCGCCTACCCGCCGATGACCGCCTACCGCGACCGCCAGCTCGACGCCACCGCCGAGGACCTCGGCCACATCGTCGACTTCCTCGCCGCGGCCCTGTACGTCGATGACGTCCCGGTCTTCACCGGGTTCGTCGGCTGGACCCGCGGCGTGCTGGCCGCCCGGGGCGTGCCCGCCGCGGCCGTGCAGGCGGGACTGCGGATTTTCCATGACGAGCTGCGAGACTTTCCCCGGGCCCGCCACATGCTGGTCCAGGGGATCGAAGCGGCGCGCGCCGGTACCGATTTGGAGATTTGACGATAGATGCTGGAAAAGACCCCGTTCCGGACCGAGGTGCGCAGCATCGCGCCGGACGCCCGCCTGCTCGTCCTCAGCGGTGATCTGGACTACGACACGGCCGCCGAGCTTTTCACCCTCGCCCGTGACCTGCTCTCCGGTGACGTGCGCCGCCTCGAGCTGGACCTGTCCGGGCTCGACTTCATCGACTCCTCCGGTGTGGCCGCCCTCATCAACGTCTACAACGCCGCAGGCGACCACGACGCCGTCATGCGCATCGTCGCCCTGACCTCCTACCTGCGTCACCTGTTCCGGGTCACCGCCCTGGACCAGGTCTTCACGCTGCCCCCCGAGAAGAACTGAGGCAGGGCCGGCTCCACCGGGCCCGGGATCTCCTGCCCGGGGCGGGTGGTCAGCGCCGGCGCAGGCGGTGGGTGAGGCTGGTGTGGCGGCGCCCGGCGCCGCGGGTGCGCACCGCCTGGGCCAGCGCGCGCCGGGAGCCGACGATGACGACGAGCTTCTTGGCCCGGGTGATCGCGGTGTAGAGCAGGTTGCGCTGGAGCATCATCCACGCGCTGGTCGCCAGCGGGATGACCACCGCCGGATACTCGCTGCCCTGGGAGCGGTGGATGGACACCGCGTAGGCGTGGGCGAGCTCGTCGAGCTCGTCGAAGGCGTAGTCGACGTGCTCGTCCTCGTCGGTCAGCACGGTCAGCTTGTGGTCGTCGGGCCTGATGTCGACCACCGTGCCCACGGTGCCGTTGAACACCCCCGCCGCGCCCTTGTCGTAGTTGTTGCGCAGCTGGGTGACCTTGTCGCCGACCCGGAACACCCGCCCGCCGTAGCGGCGCTCGGGCATGCCCTCCCGGGAGGGGGTCAGCGCCTCCTGCAGGGTGTTGTTGAGGTTGCCCGCCCCGGCGGCGCCCCGGTGCATCGGGGCCAGCACCTGCACGTCCCGGCGCGGGTCGAGGCCGAACTTGCGCGGGATGCGGTTGGCGACCACGTCCACGGTCAGCGCCGCGATCTCCTCCGGCTCCTCGCAGGGGAACAGGAAGAAGTCGTTCATGCCGGCGAGCGCGGGGGACAGGCCGGTGTTGACCCGGTGGGCGTTGGTGACCACGCCCGACTCCTGCGCCTGGCGGAAGATGTGGGTCAGCCGCACCCGGGGGATCTCCTCCTCGGCGGCCAGCAGGTCGCGCAGCACCTCCCCGGCGCCGACCGAGGGCAGCTGGTCGACGTCGCCCACGAACAGCAGGTGCGTGCCGGGGGCGACCGCCTTGACCAGCTTGTTGGCCAGCAGCAGGTCCAGCATGGACGCCTCGTCGACCACGACCAGGTCGGCGTCCAGGGGGTTGTCACGGTCGAAGGTGGCGTCCCCGCCGGGCCGCAGCTGCAGCAGCCGGTGCACGGTGGTGGCCTCGTGGCCGGTCAGCTCCGCCAGGCGCTTGGCCGCCCGGCCGGTGGGCGCGGCCAGGGTCACCTTGGCCTTCTTGGCGCGGGCCAGGGTGACGATGGAGCGCACGGTGAAGCTCTTGCCGCAGCCGGGCCCGCCGGTCAGCACCGCGACCTTCTCCGTCAGCGCCAGCCGCACCGCCTGGGACTGCTCCTCGGCCAGCTCGGCGCCGGTCTTCGTACGCAGCCACCCCAGGGCCGCGTCCCAGTCGACGGAGCCGAAGACGCCCAGCCGGTCGTGCTCCGACGCCAGCAACGCGCGCAGCGCCCCGGCCAGCGAGAGCTCGGCGCGGTGGAAGGGGACCAGGTAGACCGCCGGGACGGTGGTGTCGCCGGCCGGGACCTCCTCGCGGACCACGCCCTCCTCGGCGACCAGCTCCTCCAGGCACCGGGCGGTCAGCTCGGCGGGGACGTCCAGGATCTTCACCGCGTCGGCGACGAGGTTGGGCGCGGGCAGGTAGCAGTGGCCGTCGTCGGCGGCCTGTGACAGGGTGTAGCGCAGCCCCGCCTTGACCCGCTCGGGGCTGTCGTGCGGGATGCCGACGGCCTGGGCGATGGTGTCGGCGGTCTTGAAGCCGATGCCCCACACGTCGTCGGCCAGCCGGTACGGCTCGCTCCTGACCACCCCGATGGAGTTGTCGCCGTACTGCTTGAAGATGCGCACCGCGATCGAGGTGGACACCCCGACCCCCTGCAGGAAGATCATCACCTCTTTGATGATCTTCTGTTCCTCCCAGGCGACCCCGATCATCTTGGTCCGCTTCGGACCGAGCCCCGGCACCTCGACCAGCCGCTCGGGAGCGGTCTCGATGACCTCCAGGGTGTCGACGCCGAAGTGGTCGACGATCCGCTCGGCCATCTTCGGCCCGATGCCCTTGATCAGGCCGGACCCGAGGTAGCGCCGGATGCCCTGCACGGTGGCGGGCAGCACGGTGGCGTAGGACCACACCTCGAACTGCCTGCCGTAGCGGGGGTGGGACGTCCAGCGCCCGGTCAGGCGCAGCGACTCACCCGGCTGGGCGCCCAGCAGCGGCCCGACCACGGTCAGCAGGTCGCCGCCCGAACGCTCGGTGGCCACCCTGGCGATGGTGTAGCCGGTCTCCTCGTTGGCGTACGTGATGCGTTCCAGCACGGCCTCCAGCACGGCGCCGGGAGTGCGTTCTGCCGGAGGGGTGGTCATGCGGGGTATTGTGCCGCAGTCGGCCCCCGGCCCCAACCCGGCATCCCCTCTTTCGGGCCCCGGCGGGTTTCCCGGCGGCCTTCCGGGGCCGGCCGGAGACCGGTGCCGGTGTCGTAGCCGGTGATGTACTCGGCGCACAGGGGCGCGAGGACCAGCAGGCCGGCGGCGAGCGGCCGGCCTGCCCGGCGGGGCGGTGTGCGGCGCGGGGGTGACATCGGCCCCGGTGAGCCGCTCCCGGGCGTCATGACGGCCGGACCCATTCCGCGGTGGCGACCACGACACCGCCCAGGACGGCCAGGGTCAGGTTCGCGAAGAGCTCGTAGCCGGCCAGGAAGTCCACGCGCGGAATGACGAGACGGTTGAAGAGGTTGAGGACCGCCCCGAAGAAGGGCTGGACGGCCAGGTGGTCGATGGCTCCGCTGACACCCTGGAGAACCAGGAAGATCCCAAGTAACCGGATGGCTTTGCGCATGCTTGAACGGTAGGGGCCGCCGCCGTGGCGGGGATCGGCCGTCGGGATGCGCCGCCTCGACCGAGGTCGCCGTTCCCGGGCGCCGGGAGCGACGAAAGTATCGGGCGTTGCGACTTCGGTATCGGGTGGCGCCCACCCGGCCGGCCGGGTGGGCGGCCGTGATCCGCAGGAGGGGTGGGGCCGGAGCGCCGGTCCCCACCCCCGTGAGGCGCCGCCGCACAGGCCGTCCCGGGGTAGACGCCACCCCGGAGGACCCCTGGACGGCACCGCAGGAGGAGTGGTCGGCCGCGTCCGGCATACGGACACGCACCGTCTCCCGCCCTTTCACTTTGACACCAGGACGAGGGTGGGCATAAGGAACCCCGGGGAATGTGTTCTTCAAGTTCTGTGCGATCCGGGTGCCCACTGGCGACCGGACCGTATGTGCCCGGCCGGGAGGGCGTCCCCCGCGCGACCTGTTCCCCGACCGGCGAGACGGGACAACCGCCTGAGGGTGAAAAATGTGATCTTCTTACGTGGAGCCGCATGACGGCGCAGAAGCGCCGCTGGACGGTAAGAGGATGCGTGTAGCTGTCCTTTCCGATGTCCACGACGTGCTTCCCGCCCTCGGAGCCGTGCTCGCCGAACCCGCCCGGGAGAACCCGCCGCCGGCACGGCCGGCTTCCCCACCCCACCGGACGTCAGGAGTCTCCGAGCCCCCGATGGTCGTTCCGGCTGGGAGAGCCGGTCATGAGCTGTTCTCAGGTGGGCCGCCTGCGGGCTCCCGCTGCCGGATGGATCGCGGGCCTCGCGGCGTCACCGCTCGGCGACCTGCCGCGCCGAGCGGTGACGCCGGTTCAAACGTCACCGTGAGCTCTACGCCGCGGCGGGGGCCGACGTTCTCGCGCGGGGACCGCGCCGGTGGCGCCCTTTCTCTGCCGGTTGTTCCTCAAACCCCTGGACAGCGAGTTCCAAGCGGACTCATAATCCGTGGGTCGTGGGTTCAAGTCCCACCCGCCCTACTCACCAAGACCGCGTTCGACCTGGGCTTTCTCGGTTCTCGCCGGCCTCTGAGCTCGCTTTTGATCATGGCTGGTTGCTCGCTGGTTGCTCGTCGGCGCGCATTGTGTGACGCGGTAGATCATTTAGACCGTCATCGTCACGACAGACCTCAGCGATGATCATGAGAAGATCAAGCCGGAACCCCTGCACCGCCCGCTCGGCCAAGCCACAGCAGCGGCACGGTCATCTATTGGTTCCTCAGCATGCTCCCCCAGCCTTCGCCTCGGGGCCGAGCAGACTTTTAGTCCGCTGGTCGCTCGCCCGACAAGATGAGGCGGGCCCACACTGGATGCCGTACCTATGCCCACTCAAGCCAATATGGATAAAAGCGGCAGATAGTCATGAACATCTGCGCTACGGGACAGGAAGGAGACATCCTTCGTGGGGGCAAGCAAGACAAGGTGCAGGCCAGCACATCCCCCAGAAGGTCGGCGCGTCCCTGATCGCCAAGTGTCGGTCCACATCGAGATCGACGCCGACCTTGGCGAGGAGGTCGTACGGGGCTTCCCCCTCGAACGAGGACACCGATTTCAGGCGGCAGGCTTCAGGTTATC
>NZ_BAAAVI010000089.1:0-29531 GCF_039534445.1 Streptosporangium fragile
CGGTGACGGTGGTGGTCATCGACTGGACGGAGACCGGCGCGTCACCGCCCACGGGCACGGAACCGACCATGATCTGCCGGGCGCGCCTGCGGGGGGAGGGCAACGGCCGGGGAAACGCCGGCATGCCGAGACTGACCGCCGTCATCCCGCCACCTGCCGGACGAACACGGAACAGCCGGTGAGCTCGAAGGTCATGGTTCTGTGCCCCCATCTCGTCCGGGACCGGGCTCGCGCATGTCGGCGCGGAGTTCCTGGGGCAGGGCGAAGACGGTCCTCTCCCGCGCCCCGGCCACCTCCGCCACGTCGGTGAAGCCGCGCTCGGCCAAGTGGACGAGCACGTCCCGGACCAGGTCGCCGGGGACCGAGGCGCCCGCCGTCAGCCCCACCGTCTCCACACCGGCGAGCCAGGCGTCATCGATCTCATGGGCGAAGTCGACGAGGTGAGCGGCGCCGGCGCCCGCCTCGATGGCGACCTCGCGCAGGCGCAGCGAGTTGGAGGAGTTACGCGAGCCCACGACGATGACGACTTCGCAGAAAGGGGCCACCCGCTTGACCGCCTGCTGCCTGTTCTGGGTGGCGTAGCAGATGTCGTCGCTCGGCGGGGACTCCAGCAGCGGGTACTTCTGCTTGAGCCGCTCCACGGTCAGCATCGTCTCGTCCACCGACAGCGTGGTCTGCGACAGCCAGACCACTTTCGACGGATCACGCACGGTGACGCCGTCCACGCCCTCCGGGCCGTCGACGATGTGGACGTTGCCGGGTGCCTCCCCGGCGGTGCCGACGACCTCCTCATGCCCCGGATGGCCGATGAGCAGGATGTCGTAGCCCTCGGCGGCGAACCGGCGGGCCTCATGGTGCACCTTGGTCACCAGCGGGCAGGTCGCGTCGATGGTCTTCAAGGCGCGGGCCGCCGCGGAGGCGTGCACCTCCGGGGCCACGCCGTGCGCCGAGAAGACGACGGTCGCCCCCTCGGGCACCTCGTCGTTCTCCTCGACGAAGACGGCGCCGCGGGAGCGCAGGGTCTGCACCACGTGCCGGTTGTGCACGATCTCCTTACGCACATAGACCGGCGGCCCGTACAGTTCGAGCGCCTTCTCCACGGTCTGCACCGCGCGATCCACTCCGGCGCAGTAGCCGCGTGGACTGGCCAGCAGAACGCGCCTGGTGGGACTCCTCATGCCTGACCTCTCTTCCAGTTCTCGGTGGTGGTCACGATCCGGCGGCACCCGCTCCGCAGCCTGCCTGCCCGGGGACACACGGCTCATGAGATGACCAACCTGTCGCTCAGGGGCGGACGATCACTCCCTCCCCGGTCCCGCGCCGGGCGGCGGGTGAGCAGGCGCCGGATCTCGCCCTCCAGCCCCGGCGCGGACAGCCCGACCTCCTCGAGCAGTTCGGCCCGGCCGGCGACCGGCAGGAAAGCGGTGGGGACGCCGAAGGCACGGCAGGGAACGTCGACACCGGCATCGCACAGGGCCTGGGCGAGCGCGGCGCCCACACCACCGGCGCGCGCGCCGTCCTCGACCGTCACCACGAGGTCGTGCCATCCGGCCAGGTGAAGCAGCGCTCGGTCGACCGGCTTGACCCAGCGGGGGTCGACCAGCGTGACGCCGAGACCGCGGGCGGCGAGTCGCCCGGCCACCTCCGCGCACGTCGCGGCCATCGCCCCCACGGACACCAGCAACACGTCGCGGCGCCCGCCGGACGGGCCGGTGCGGTACAGCACGTCCACCCCGCCGATCCGTTCGAGGGCTGGAATGTCCGCGCCCACGCCTCCTTTGGGGAAACGGACCACGGTGGGAGCGTCCGACACCCGCACCGCCTCGCGTAGCTGTGCCCTCAGCTGCGCGGCATCGCGGGGCGCGGCCAGGCGTAGCCCGGGTGCGACCTGCAGGACGGACATGTCCCACATGCCGTTGTGGCTGGGGCCGTCATCACCGGTGATCCCCGCCCGGTCGAGAACGAACGTCACCCCCGCCCGATGCAGCGCGACATCCATGAGGAGCTGGTCGAAGGCGCGGTTGAGGAAGGTCGCGTAGATCGCGACGACCGGGTGCAGGCCACCTGCGGCCAGACCGGCCGCGCAGGTGGCGGCGTGCTGCTCGGCGATGCCCACGTCGAACACGCGGTCCGGGTAGGCATCGGCGAAGCGATCCAGGCCGACCGGGGCGAGCATGGCTGCGCTGAGCGCCACGACATCGGGCCGCTCCGCGCCGAGGTGCACCATCTCCTCGGCGAAGACCGACGTCCACGTGCGGGCCATGCTCGTCGTCGTGGCCTTGCCGGTGGTCGCGTCGATCACGCCGATGCCGTGGAAATGGTCGCTGGAGTCGTTCTCCGCGTGCCGGTACCCGCGTCCCTTCCGGGTCACGCAGTGGACGACGACGGAGCGGCCGAGCGCGCGGGCCGCGTGCAGCGCCGACTCCGTCGCGGCGATGTCATGGCCGTCGACGGGTCCGATGTACGCCAGGCCGAGACTCTCGAACACGCCACCGGGCGCCGCCGGCTCCGGCGCCTCCCCCGCGTCGCCCGGCCGGTCGTTCGCGCACGCACCGGCCGGGGAACCGCCGTCGGCGGGATGCCGCCCGCGTCGCGGGACGTTCTCACGGTCGTGGCCCGCCCGCAGCGCGGTGAGGTGTTCGGCGAGGCCGCCGACGGTCGGTGCGTAGGAACGCCCGTTGTCGTTGAGCACGATGATCACTGGCCGGTTTCCGGCGGCGATGTTGTTCAGCGCCTCCCACGCCATCCCCCCGGTGAGCGCGCCGTCGCCCACGACGGCGACCACGGCGCGGTCCGTCACCCTTCGGACGCCGAACGCCTTGGCCAGGCCGTCGGCGTACGACAGCGCTGTGGACGCGTGGGAGTTCTCGATGAGGTCGCACTCGGATTCGGCCCGGCTCGGGTAGCCCGACAGCCCGCCTCTCTTCCGCAGCCGGGAGAAGTCCTGTCTCCCGGTGATCAGCTTGTGCACGTATGCCTGGTGGCCGGTGTCCCACAGGATGAGGTCGCGCGGGGAGTCGAAGACCCGATGCAGGGCGAGGGTGAGTTCGACCACGCCGAGGTTGGGGCCCAGGTGCCCGCCGGTGCGGGACACCGATTCCACCAGGAAGGACCGGATTTCCCCACTCAGCTCGGCTAACTGCGCCGACGTCATCTTCTTGAGGTCACGAGGGGTGCGAACGTCTGTCAACACGACTGCATGTTCCTTCTTCCGGCCGGCTTTTCACCGGGAAAAGCCGCGTACGGACGACGGGGGACGAAGTGCCGCGGGTCCGGCGAGTGCGGTCGCCTCGCGTCTCGCCTCGCCACGGCCCGCGTGATCGGCGAGTCGGCTCTTCGCGTGGAGTTCGGTGATCGGACCCGGCCAGCCTGGCCGACCGTCCTTGTGGACCGCTTGGGGCCACCGGTCGCCGCCCCTCCCCGGATCGAATGTCCACGCCGCGGGGCGGGAGCGGCGTCACGGACGAGCCGTCGGCGACCGGAGATGGGAGCTCGTCGCGCCTCGCCGTCAACAAGCGTGACGAAGAGGTTCACAAGGGCGGCTCGTCAGGCTGGGCGGGCCCACATCGCCTCATCGCCCATTTTCGCCCAATGGCTGAAGGAGAACGCCGATGTCAAGCGATCCGCACGGGGAGAAGTCATGATCGGACAGCAGTCAGGCGTGGCGGACGCCGGAGCGTTGCGGTCACCGGACGTGGACGAGTCGGTACGGACGGCGATACGCCAGGCGGTGGCCACGCTACCGGATCCGGAGCGGCGTGTGGCCGAGTATCACTTCGGCTGGCTGGACGATCCGGACGGGAACGGCTCCGGGCCGAAGACGGGCGGCAAGGCCCTGCGGTCGGCGCTGGCGCTGGCCTCGGCCCGGGCCGTCGGCGGAGCCGCACGGCGCGCGGTTCCGGGGGCGGTCGCCGTCGAACTGGTGCACGACTTCTCGCTGCTGCACGACGACGTGATCGACGGGGACCGGACCCGGAGACACCGGCCGGCCGCCTGGGTGCGCTTCGGGGTGGGAGCAGCCGTACTGACCGGAGACGCGCTGTGGGCGCTGGCGCTACAGGTGATCACCAAGACGGGAGACGCGGCGGCGGTCAACGCGGTGATCGAGACCCTGGCGGATCTGATGCGAGGCCAGAGCCAGGACGTGGCGTTCGAGTCCCGCAACGACGTCACGGTGCAGGAATATCGGTCGATGGCCGAGGACAAGACCGGCGCGCTTCTCGGAGGAGCGTGCGAGGTCGGCGCCCGGCTGGGCGGCTCGTCATCGTTCCGGGCGGCGCAACTGCGGTTGTTCGGCCGGCACCTGGGCGTGGCGTTCCAGTGCGCGGACGACGTGCTGGGGATCTGGGGCCGAGCCGAGCTGACGGGCAAACCGGTGGGCGGGGACGTGATCGCCCGGAAGAAGACGCTCCCGGTGATCGCCGCGCTGGCCGATCCGGGCGACGCGGGCCGGCGCCTGTCCGCGCTGTACCGGCGTGCCGAGCCGCCGGACCCGGAGGAGTGTGCGCTGATCGCCGGCCTGATCGAGGAGGCCGGCGGCCGGGCGGCGGTGGAGGCCGAGATGGAACGCCAGGTCGGTCTGGCCCTGGCCTGCCTGGACGCCGCCGAGCCCGAACCGGCCGCCCGCGAGGACCTCGCCCGGATCGTCTCCTGGGCGGCGCTTCGTGACCGCTGACCTTCGCGGCCCCGCGCCGGGGCGGTCGATTCCCGGCACGGGCGTGCCGGACCCGCGGTAGCGCGTCCCGGACGCCCCCGCATCGGGCGCGCACACCGTCGCGCCCGGGACGGCGCCGGGCGCCCGCGGGCACCCGCGCATGCGCCTGTCCCGAGGCTGCCCGGCGGTCTCCGCCAGGGCCCGGCGCCGCGCCGGACCGCTTCCGCGCCGGAGGCGCGAAAGCAAGAGGAAACGAACATATTTTCGCAAAACCTTTGCGCGGCGACGCCGTCCGCCGGGCGCGGCCGATCGGCCCGGCCGGGCGGCGAGCCCGCACTCACGCGCGGGAAAGGCAGCAATGCGAAACGAAGATCGTACGCTTGAGCGGCTCATCGGCGAGTTCGGAACGGCGATCCGGCAGGCGGGGGGTGAACACCTCTGCGTCGACTTCTTCCGGTGGTGCACCGACCCGCGCAACCCCAACCGGGAGCGGTGGACTCGCCTGATGGGCCTTTCCTCCACACACGACATGACGGTGCACCTGCTCCGCGGATCGCTGTCCGAGCCGGCCGTGACGGAACTCCTGGACAAGAGCGTGACGATGAACGTCTATCAGACGTTCGAAATCGTCTCGGACAACATCGGGTTCGGGCTGGCGGCCATCCGCGAGGGCGACGCCGAGGCGGCAAACCGGCTGACGACGCTGGTCGGCTTCAACGAGGCGATGGTCGCCGCCCTCGGTTCGCCGTCGGCACCCGCGCGCCGGCTCCTGGACGGCATCCGGCCGAGCGCGGCCGCCGTCCCCTTCCTGGAGCACACGCTGGGATACGAGAACCATCTCGGCATCGTTTCGGCGTACACCGCGGAGGGGGGGACCGCATCCGTCGCCGATGTCAATCAGGCGACCTGGCCCATATTGGTCGCCAACATGGAGACGTGCCGGGCGGTCGCCGACGCGGCCTCCCATTCCATGTTGGGGGGTTTCGTACGGGACAGTTTGATCGCTCGGTACGCGGCGGTCCACGCCCTCCTCACCGATCCGGAGATGGACTGGCAGCGGCGACTCGCGTTGAGCGGGGACGCGATCCTCGTCGCCGCCACGCTCGGATACTACGTCTCCTTCCTCCTGACGGAGGTGCCGCGAGCAGCGGAGATCGGCTCAGCCGAACTGGAGAGGCTCGTCCGCGACTGCCTGACCCGGTGCGGGGTGATCGTCCGCCTTCTCAACGACGTCGGCACCACGCTCCTGACCGACCGGGAATCGCGGAGCGCGTGGACGCGGAGGCTCCGCGACGCGTTGCGCGAATCCGGCGACACGGATCTCGAAGGCTTCCTGACGCGGAATCTCAACGGGGAGGCGATCTCCACTCGCCTGGAGAAGGATCTCACCTACGGCGAGCTCAACCTGCTTCTGCACGGCCTCCACCGGCGACCGGCGCGCGAGGCCGCGCCGGTGCTCTTCCCCCGTCTCGACGACCTCGCCCAGGTCTACGCGGACTCGTGGCGGCTGCTTGAGAAGTTCTCCGCCGAACTTGACGAGGCGCTCGGGGATCGGCGCGCGTCGCGAATGCTGCTGACCTTCGTCAGGTTCCATGAGGATCTTTACCGCAACTCCTTCGCCACGAAGGCGGGGGAATACTCCGGCGTCTGACGGTGACCGGGGCGTTCACCGGGAGACCGGGGCGGGCGCCGCCCGCGCCACCGGGAGTCCGGCGAGCGCAGAAGACCGCGGGCACGTGACGACCCGCCGCGCTCGCCGGGGACGGCACAGCGATGCGACGCCGATTCAGCGCCCCAAAACACCAGCGGAACCCGCCAAACCAGACAAAGCCAGACCAAGCCATTCGCAAGGCGCGCGGGGCAAGATACCGGAGTGACCGGCCCGTGACCGCGACCTTGGAAGCGCTCTTCGGGCCGTGCCTCTTCTGTCTTCCTGCGTGTGGTGAGGGATTCGCATGAGCTCGCCTGGCGAAAGTGGATACGTCGCCGAGCCGATCGTGACAATCGGCTCGTCCTACTGGTTACCCGGGGCCCGCGCCCCACGGGAGCTGCGGGATCTCACACCACGCCGTGCCGGTTCCTAGGCGGCGGGATGGAGTTCCTGGTTCTGGGTCCGGTGGAGGCTCGCGACAACGGGGTCCCCGTCAACCTCATCGGCCCGCGCCAGCGCGCGGTGCTGGCGCGCTTACTGCTCGCCCGCGGGGCGGTCGTCCCCACGGACACGCTGATCGACGACCTGTACGGCGGCGCTCCTCCGGCGAGCGCGGTCACCGCGCTCCACTCGTACGTGTCGAACCTGCGCCGGGTCATCGAGCCCGACCGCGCTTCGCGCACCCCTCCCCGGATGCTCATCACGCGATCTCCCGGCTACCTGCTGGCCGCCTCCAACGTGGACGCGATCCGGTTCACCGAGCTGGTCACCACCGCGGAGTCGCTCCCGCCCGGCGAGGCACTCGCCTGTTCGGAGGAGGCGCTGCGGCTCTGGCGGGGCGTGCCCTACGGCGAGTTCGCCGACGAGCCGTGGGCGGCCGTCGAGGTCGGCCGTCTGAGCGAGCTGCGCCTGAGCGCGGTCGAGCGGCGCGCTCAGGCGCTCCTCGACTTCGGCCGTCCGCAGATCGTGATCACCGACCTGAAGGCCGAGTCGGTCGCGCACCCGCTGCGTGAGCGTCTGTGGTGCCTGTTGGCCCTGGCCCTGTACCGCACCGGCCGCCAGGCCGACGCGTTGGCCGTGCTACGCCGGGCCGGCGACATCCTCACCGCTCAGCTGGGCCTGTACCCGGGCCCCGAGCTGCGGAGGCTGGAGCATGACATTCTCCAGCAGTCCGACTCTCTCGCCCTTCCTCTCCTGACCGCCGTGCCGGTGTCCCTGCCGGCACCGGCGGCGCCGCGGCGGCGGATCATGATCGGCCGGGAGCGGCAGCTCGCGGAGTTGGCGATGCTACCGCTTCGCGTGGACCCGAGCGGCGTGGCCGTCGCCGCGGTGAGCGGCGGGCCGGGCATCGGCAAGACACGGCTGCTGGAGGCGTTCCGGGACCGGTGCGCCGATCTCGGTTGCCTGGTGCTGTGGGGCCGCTGCCACGACACCGAGGCGGCCCCACCGCTGTGGCCATGGCTGCAGGTCCTGCGCGAGCTGGCCGGGGTCTTCCCGCCTCCGGACCATGAGGCGTTGGCCGGGCTGCTGGGCGACGAGCGGCACGGCGGCACCACCGAGGCGCCGCCCCACCGGAACCAGATCGTCGCTCAATGGCTCGTCTCGGCCGCGCGGACCCGGCCGCTGGTGATCATCCTGGACGACCTGCACTGGGCCGACCCCGCCTCGCTCGATTTGCTCAGGGACATCGCGGCCATGCTGGCCGGAGGACCGGCCGAGGCCGTTCTGCTGACGCTGGTCACCGCGTTCCGTGAGGCGGTCTTCCGGGATACGGCGGTTCGCGGCGGCGCGCCCTCCACCGGTGATCCCGATCTCTCGATGGACGGGGTGCTGGGCCAGTTCGCCCGCTACGATCTGCTCCGCATCCGCCTGACCGGCCTGACCGTCAAGGACGTGCAAGCGGTCGCGGCGGAGATGGGCACCGAGCTGGACGACTCCGCCGCCGAGCGGCTGACCGAGCGGACCGGCGGCAACCCGTTCTTCGTGCGCGAGAGCGTCCGCCTCCTGGCCCTGGGGCAGGGCCGGGAAGCGGTGCCCGACACGGTGGCCGACCTGGTCCGCCGGCAGGTGGCCCTACTGGGTCCGCAGGCCACCCAGGTGCTCACAACCGCCGCAGTGATCGGCCGGTACTTCGACCCCGGCGTGGTCACCGAGGTGTGCCGGACATCCGGGACGGGACCGGCGCAGGTATACCGTGTCCTGGACCTGGCCGCCCAGGCCGGGTTGGTCCTTCCCCGCGGCGGCTCCATGACGTTCGCCTGCGACCTGGTCAGGGAGATCCTCGTACGCGACATCCCGCCGCTGCGCAAAGCGGTGATCCACCAGGAGGTGATGAGCACCCTGGCCGCCCGACCGAGTACCGACGTGGCCGTCCTCGCCCACCACGCGGCGGAGGCCGGCCCGGCGGCGTACCGGGAGGCGGCGCGCTGGGCCCGCTCGGCGGCCAGGCAGGCGAGCCTGCGCCTGGCCTATGGGGAGGCCGCCGCCTGGTGGGGCCGGGCCGTCGCCGCGCACGGCGCCTGCGCCGGCGACCCGGCCGAGTACGTGGAACTGCTGCTGCAGCAGGTTCGCGCCCTGCTGGAAGCCGGGGACGCGCCCGGTGCCCGGCTGGTCCGGGCGGAGGCCGTACGCGTCGCCGATCAGGCCGAGGCGGGCCCGGAGCTGGTCGTCCGCGCCCTCACCTCGCTGAACGCCCCGTCGGCCTGGGTGCTGCGCGACCCGTACGAGGTGGCCGGACTGCGGCTGGTGGACCGGTTCGAGGCCGCGTTGCGCGCGCTGCCCGAGACCGACAGCTCGGAGCGGGCACTGCTCCTGGGCGGTCTGGCCCAGGAGTTGCACGACGGGCACGACGACCCGCGCCGCCGCTCCCTGTCCGCCGAGGCCGTCGCGATGGCCCGCCGGCTGGGGGATCCGCACCTGCTGATGTGGACGCTCAACGCGCGTCGTCTGTCCGTGCCCCAGGCGACCCACCTCCCCGAGCTCGTGGAGGTCGCCACCGAGATGCACGAACTCGCACTGCGCACCCGGATGCCGGAGTTCGAGCTGCTCGCTCAGATGATGCACACCCACAACCGGCTGGAGATGTTCGACCTGGCCGGCGCCGACCAGGCCGCCACCCGCTGCGACGTCCTGCTGGAACGTCTGCGGCTGCCCTGGCCCCGCTTCCAGCACACCATGTGGCGGGCCAACCGGCTCGCCCTGGCCGGCCGGTTCGACGACGCCGAGATCCTGTACGGCGCGGCCGCGCGGCAGGCTGAGCGGCTCGGCGTGCGGCACGCGGGCGGGATCGTCGCGACCGGGCGTCTCATGTCGCGCTATCAGCGGGGCAGGATCGCCGACGCCGGACCACTGATCGACCTGGCCGCCGGCATCCATCCCGGCCTGGGCCACGACGCCCGGGTGCTGGAGCTGTGCGCGCAAGGCCGCGTGAGCGAGGCCCGTGCCTTGGCCGGGAAGGGCTGGCCGCCTCCACCGGCGGACTGGTCGTGGCTGACCATGACCTGCCTGCAGGGCGCGGCCCAGGCCGCTGTCGGCGACATGCCGTCCTGCCGGACGACCTACGAGAGACTGCTGCCTTACGCCGGGCGGATCTCCGGAGGGTCGGCGATGGCCTGTGCAGGACCCGTCGACGGGTTCCTGGCCCTGCTCGCCTCGAGCATGGGAAACCCCGAGTCGGTCTCCTGGCACCTGGCCTCGCTGAAGCGGCTGGCGCCCCAGAACGGGTTTGGTGACTCCACGAGACCGCCGGCAGGTGACTGCGGCGAAGGCCTGAAGGCGTCGTAAGGCCGTCTCGGCCTTTGGGGGTGCCGGCGGGGGGGCGCGTCCTCGCCGGGGAGGACGCGCCCGGGGGCTACCCCGGACGCGGCCTCGCCGCATGGGCCCATCCCGCCGTGACCCTGTGTTGCGCGATTGTCAACCCTGAGTAAAAGCACAAGGTCAGGAAAGGCAAAGGGTTGACGCGCCCTTTAAAGGTTCTAATACTAGGCCAATGGACCAATTGGGAGCGCGAACGGTCACCGAGGATGTGGCCGAGCGCCTGCGCCGGTTGATACATCGGGGTGAGATCTCGCCGGGGGATCGCCTGCCACCCGAGCGGGAGCTGGCCGAGACCCTGGGTGTGGCGCGGGTGAGCCTGCGGGAGGCGATCAAACTCCTCCAGGGCCACGGCTACGTGGAGGTTCGGCGGGGAGCGCGCGGCGGAACGTTCGTCACCAGCCTCGACGGCCCGTACCGCCAGTGGATGGGCCAGATGCGCGAGGAGAGCTCCGAGTTCGAGGACATCCTCGACTACCGCATCGCCATAGAGTCCCGCGCCGCCGCGCTGGCCGCCACCCGGCGCGGAGAGTCCGACCTCGCCGACCAGCGGATGGCGATCGAGCGGATGGCCCGCGCCACGGAACGCTCCGAGTTCCGGTTGTCGGACTCGCAGTTCCACGGCGCCGTCGCCCGCGCGTCGGGCAGCAGGCGACTGGAGGCGGCCATCCACTACGCCCGCGGTGAACTCTTCGCCCACCCCGACCAGATGGTCTACGTCGAGCAGATCGAGACCTGCTGCCGGGCCCACCGCCTGATCTACGAGGCGATCGCCGACCGTGACCCGTGGGCGGCGGCGACCGCGATGGAGGAGCACATCGAGCACACGCGGCTGGAGATCAGGGAGCTGCTGTTCGGAGACGGGGAATGAGCGGGCCACTGATCGGCGTCACGGGACGGCGCCTGCTCGGCGTGCCGGACATACCGCCCTCCCTGCACGGCATCGTCGCCTACGGCTACTTCGCCGACTACTCCGCCGCGGTGGCCGCCGCGGGCGGCGTGCCCGTCCTGCTGCCCTTCGACACCCACCCGGAGCTGGTCGCCGACCGACTCGACGGGGTGGTGCTCGCCGGCGGGGAGGACGTCGACCCGCGCAGGTACGGCGGCACGCCGAGCCCGTTCCAGACCCTGCTCGACCCCGTACGGGACGAGTACGAGATCACGCTGGTGCGGACCGCGCTGGAGCGGCGGCTGCCGCTGCTCGGGATCTGCCGGGGGTCCCAGCTCCTCAACGTCGCGCTCGGCGGCACGCTGGTCCCCCACCTCCCGCCCGACAGCGGTGAGGGGCACTCCTACCTCGGCTACCCCCGCGGCCACCGGTCCCACCCGGTGCGCGTCGCCGAGGGCAGCCGCACGGCCGGCGTCCTCGGCACCGACCTCGCCGTCAACAGCTACCACCACCAGGCGGTGGACCGCGTCGGCGCCGGACTGCGCGCGGTCGCGCACGCCCCCGACGGTGTCGTCGAGGCGATCGAGATGGACGGTGCTCCGGTCATCGGCGTCCAGTGGCACCCCGAGATGTTCGCCGAGCCGGACCCGCTGTTCGGCTGGCTCGTCGACGAAGCGAAGAACTACCAAGGAGACACCGCATGAGCGACAGACACAAGGGGCGCACCGCCCTCGTCACCGGGGCCGGATCGGGGATCGGGCGCGGCATCGCCCGGCGCCTGGCCGCCGAGGGCGCCCGGGTGGCGTGCGTGGACGTCAAGCACGACCTCGCCGACGAGACGGTGGCGCTGATCACCGGCGAGGGCGGCCGGGCGCTCGCCCTCAGCGCCGACGTCCGCGACCGGGCCGAGGTCTCCGCCGCCCTGGAGGCGACCGCCGAGGCCTTCGGCGGCCTCGACTACCTGGTGAACAACGCCGGCCTGGTGACCATGTCCTCGCTGGAGGAGCTCACCGACGAGGAGTGGGACCTGGTCCTGGACGTCAACCTCAAGGGCGTCTACATCGTCACCCAGCTGGCGCTGCCCTACCTGAAGGAGGCCTCCGGCGCGGCCGTCGTCAACCTCTCGACGGTGGAGGCCGAGGTCGTGGTCTCCTCCCAAGGGTTCTGCCAGGTCCACTACAACGCCTCCAAGGGAGGCGTGAAGATGCTCACCAAGGCGCTGGCCGTCGAGCTGTCGCGCTACGGCGTCCGGGTCAACTGCGTGGCGCCGGGGCCGGTGGCCACCGGTTTCATCCCGGGCGCGGACATCACCGCCCCCGAGGTGATGGAGTTCCTGGGCCAGCGGCTGCTCGTCAAGCGCCTGGCCCAGCCGGAGGACATCGCCGCCGCGGCCTCGTTCCTGCTCTCCGGCGACGCCTCCTTCATCACCGGGGTCCAGCTGCCCGTCGACGGAGGGTGGCTGACGCGATGACCGAGCACGCGACCGCGTTCGAACCGCTGGACCCGGCGGACCTGGAGCGGGCGGGGTTCGACACCGTCATCGTCTCCGGCGTCGACATGCAGGGGCGGCTGTTCGGCAAGCGGATGTCCCCGCGGCGGTTCCGCGCCCTGCTGACCGAGGGCCTGCACATCTGCACGTGCGTGTACTCCTGGGACATCGACCAGGGCCTCGGCCTGGAGGTCGAGTTCGCCGGCGCGCACACCGGCTGGCAGGACTTCCGCCTGGTGCCGGACCCGGCCACGCTCCGCCCTGCCGCGTGGCTCGACTCCACGGCCATCTGCCTGGCCGACAGCGTCGACGAGCACACCGGCGAGCCGCTGCCGGTGGCGCCGCGGACGATCCTGCGGAACCAGGTCGACTCCTTCCTGGCCGCGGGCTACGAGCCGTACGCGGCGACGGAGCTGGAGTTCTACCTCTACCTCGGCACCCCCGCCGAGCTGCGCAAGCGCCGCTACCAGGACCTGGAGCCGACGACGCTCGTGCACGCCGACTACAACATCGGCGAGGGGAACCAGATGGAGCCGTTCTTCCGCAAGGTGCGTCACGCGCTGGAGGCGAGCGGGATCCCGGTCGAGGTCTCCCAGGTGGAGTACGGGCTCGGCCAGTGGGAGATCAACCTGGAGTACACCTCGGCGATCGCGTCGGCCGACCGCCACGTCCTGTTCAAGCAGGCCGTCAAGGACCTCGCCGCGGCGAACGGCATGACGGCCACCTTCATGCCCCGGCCGGTCACCGACGACCTCGGCTCGTCCTGCCACATCCACGCCTCGCTGCGCGACCACGCCGGCGGGACCCCGTTCTTCGACCCCGGCGGCGACCGGGGCATGAGCGCCGTACTCGGCAACGCGGTCGCGGGAGTGCTGCAGCACACCGCCGACCTCATGCTGTGGTACGCGCCGACGATCAACTCGGCCCGGCGGATCGGCAGCCAGGACTTCGCGGGCAACGGCCTGACGTGGGGGTTCGACAACCGGACGACCACCTGCCGGGTGCTCACCGGGGAACCGTCGGCCACCCGGCTGGAGTTCCGCCTGCCCGGGGCCGACGTCAACCCGTACCTGGCCCTCGCGGGGATGCTGGGCTCCATGCGCCGCGGCATCGCCGACGGCGCCGACCCGGGCAAGCCCGCGGCGGGAGACGCGTACGGCGAGTCCCACGACGAGTTCCCGAGCACCCTGGCGGAGGCCGCCGAGCGGTTCCTGAGCAGCGACTTCGCCGCCGAGACCTTCGGCTCCGACGTCGTACGGCACTACCACGCCGTCGCCCGCTACGAGTGGCGGCAGTTCATGCAGTCGGTGACCGACTGGGAGCGCATCCGCTACTTCGAAGGCATCTGAGAGGCGCCGCCCCGGCGGCACCACCGGAAAGACACCGGCCGACCGGCACCGCCAGAAAGGCGCCACCCGACAGGCACCGGCCGACCGGCACCACCCGGCGGACATCACCTGGCAGACGCCACCCGGCGGCGCCACCGGGAGACCCCACCCGGCCGGGCACCGTCCGCGAGACATCACCCGGCACGCATCCGCCCGGCCATCCGGCGCGGACCGGCGGATCCGACGACCGATCATCGAGCGGTCGAGACCACCTGATCGACGGGCGGGCGCGCGACCGCCCCGAAACACCCGGCCCACGTCACGAGCCGGGCACCGAACCCACCCTGCGACTCACATCCACGCTCAATCGTCGCAAAGGCGGTCAAGCATGTCATCAGACGACATGGCTCCCCACGCCCTTCCCCCGCAGACCTCCTCCCCCGCGCTGCGCAGCGGCGCCCTCGGCCAGCGCGAGGTGGTCTTCCAGGCCATCAGCCACCTCGGCCCCGCGGTCGGCATCATCATCATCGGCCCGGTGCTCGCCGGTTTCGTCGGCGCGAGCATCCCGCTCATCGTGCTCCTCGCCATGGCGGCGGTGCTGCTCACCGGCCTGTGCGTCGCGCAGCTGGCGCGCAAACTCCCCTCCTCCGGCGGCTACTACACCTACGTCAGCCACGGCCTCGGGGAACGATTCGGCTTCGTCACGGCCTGGGCCTACTTCCTGTACGACCCGCTCCTGCCCACGCTGGTGCTCCTGGTCACCTCGGGGATCCTGACGCCGGTCATCGAGGCCAACCTGGGGATCCACATCCCCTGGTGGCTGATCGCGCTGGTCCTGCTCGCGGTGGTCTTCACCGCGACCTACCGCGGCGTCAAGATGTCGGCCCGCCTCACCCTCGTGCTGGGCGTCGTCGAAAGCGTGATCATGGTGGTGTTCGCCGTCGCCGTGCTGGTCCGCTCCGGCGGCCGGACGCTGAGCCTCGCCCCGCTGAGCTTCCCGGACACCCCCGAGGGGCTGCAGCCGGTGTTCCTCGCCTTCGTCTTCGCCGTGCTGCTCTTCACCGGGTTCGAGTCCGCCGCCCCGCTGGCCGAGGAGACCGCCGACCCGCGCCGGGCGATCCCGCGCACGGTGCTCTGGTCCACGATCGTCGTCGGCCTGATCTGGGCCTTCGTGGCCTACGCGATGGTCGTCGGCTGGGGGGTCGAGAGGATCGGCGACATCGTGAGCGCCGACAACCCCTTCTTCACCCTCGCGGACGGCGTGGCCGGGTGGGCCTGGCTGCTCCTCGCCTTCGCCCTGCTGAACTCGGCGCTCGGCGCCGCCCTCGCGGGCCAGAACGCGGGCGCCCGGGTCATGTACGCCCTGGGCAGGAGCGGCATCCTGCCGCGCGGGCTGGCCCGGATCCACCCGGTCCACCAGACGCCGGCCACCGCGCTCATCCTCACCACGCTGCTCAACGTGGCCGTCTGCCTCGGCCTGGGCACCTGGCTCGGTCCCATCGGGGGCTTCACCTTCATCGGCCTGTTCATCACCCTGGGGGTCATCGTGGTCTACTCCCTGGGCAACATCGCGGTGATCGGCCTGTACTGGAGGCGGTACCGCCCGGAGTTCAGCCCGCTGCGGCACGGGGCGGTGCCGGTGGCCGCCACCGCGATCCTCATCGCGGGCCTGTACTACAGCGTCTGGCCGCTGCCCGCCTGGCCGCTGAACCTCGCGCTCGGCATCGTCGTGTCCTGGCTGGTGGTCGGCGTGGTCGTCTCGGCGCTGCTGTGGCGCACCCGCCGGGACGCGCTGATGGACGCCGCCCGGCTCACCTTCGAGGACGGGACCGACGAGGCGCCCTCCCCGGACACGGTCGCGCTCCCCACCGGCGGAAGAGGGAGCGGGACCGCCACCGGGACCGTCACCGGCCGGGAGGTGACCGGATGACCGCGATCCCCGTCCTGCCCGAGCAGCGCGACCTCGTCGCCGGCCGGCGGGGGCCGGCGACGGTGCGGACCGGCGGCTGGCTCACCGATCCCAACACCGGACGGCGGCTGGCCCCCGCCCTGGAGTCCGGGCCCGAGCAGGTCGAGCGCGCGCTCGCCACGGCGGACGCGCTGCACCGCGAGCGCCGCTGGGCGACGGCCCCGGTCGGCGACCGCGTGGCGCTCCTGCCCGCGATCGCCGACCGGCTGGCCGCCCGGTCCGGGGAGATCGCCCGCGCCGAATCCGTCGACAGCGGCGTGCCGATCTCGGTCACCGCGATGTTCGGCGGCGGGCCCGCCGACGTGGTCCGCGGGGCCGCGGAGCAGCTGTCGGCGGCCCGGCTGCACGAGGAGCTCCCCGGGGCGGTGCGCCCGGTGCGGCTGCTCCGCCTCCCCTGGGGGCCCGCGGCCGTCATCGTCCCGTTCAACGCCCCGTCGTTCATCGCGGTCAAGAAGACGGCGTACGCCCTGGCCGCCGGGGCGCCCGTGATCTGCAAGCCCTCCCCGATCGCGCCGTCGGGCGTCAACCTGGTCGCCGACGCCATCGCCGAGGCGCTGGCCGACGCGGACGCCCCCGCCGGGCTGTTCCAGCTGCTGCACGGCGGTGCCGGCCCCGGGGCGGCGCTGGCCGCCGACCCGCGCGTGCGCGCCCTGTGCTTCACCGGCGGGCAGCGCACGGGCGGCTCGATCGTCCGGGCCTCCGCGGGCGACTTCAAGGCGCTCCAGCTGGAGCTGGGCTCGAACAACCCCGTCGTCGTCCGCGGCGACGCCGACCTCGACGCCACCGCCGACGCGCTGGTCGCGGGCTTCACCAAGCTCAACGGCCAGTGGTGCGAGAGCCCGGGCAGCGTCTTCGTCCCGGCGGCCCTGCACGACGCCCTCCTCGACGCGATCCTCGACCGGCTCGCCGTCCTGCGCGCGGGGCACAGCCTCGACCCGGAGACCGGGTTCGGCCCGCAGGCCGACGAGGAGTGCCTGGACCGGCTGCGCGGCCGGCTCGCCCGGCTGAGATCCGCCGGCGGCAAGGCCCTCACCAGCACGCCGATGCCGGACCTGCCGGGCTGGTTCCTCGCCCCGACCGTCGTGCGCGACGCCGATCCCGCGGACGCGACCGAGGAGATCTTCGGGCCGGTGCTGACACTGCACCCGGTGCGGGACGACGAGCAGGCCGTCGAGCTCGCCAACAGCCGCGTCACCGGGCTGGCGGGCTACGTCTTCGGCGCCGACGAGGAGGCGGCGATGGACGTGGGCGCGAGGCTGGAGTGCGGCGAGATAAAGATCAACGGCACCAGCCTGCTGGACCTCACCGAGACCTCGACCCAGGGGTTCTGGGGGTCGTCGGGAACCGGCGCGCACGGGAACGCCGAGCTGCTCCGGTTCTTCTGCGGTGCCCGCATCGTCGGCGTCGACGACCCGGGGCTCCCGCTGTGAGGGGACGGCGACCACGTGCCCCGGGCGGCCCCCGGCTCCGGGAGGTCGCCCGGCGACGGGTCAGCCCAGGCGGCTGAGCGCGACGTGCCGCGACGGGGTGAGCCCCGCGAGCGGCTCCCGGGCGGTGACGACGACGGCGGTGAAGCCGAGCGTCAGCAACGGCAGCACCCGGCCGGCGTCGGTGGCGCCGTCGGCCAGGAGCAGGGACCGCCCGGCGGAGCCGGGAGCCGCCGGGCGGCCGGCGCGGGCCAGCCGCGCGGCGGCACGCAGCTCGCCGGGCTCGCGCCGGTCCCGGCCGAGGTCCAGGAAGAGGACGTCCAGGGCCAGGCGCTCCCGCAGCACGTACCCGCACTGGGCGGCCAGGGTGGTCTTGCCGACCCCGGCCGGGCCGGTGATCGCCACCAGCGCGGGGTCCCCGCCGGCGACGGCCACCAGGACGGCGTCCTCGACCTCGCGCAGCAGCGGGATCCTGCTGAGGAAGACGGTGCCGCTCACCGGGGGCAGGTCCCACTCCGGGGACGGCGCCACGGCGGGGGCGCCGAGCGGGCGGGGCGGTGCCGCCTCGAAGGTCACGCGGTCGTCCCCGGTCAGTCCGAGGGCGGTGGCCAGTCGCCGGACGGACGTGCGGTGCGGGTATCGGGTGCGGCCCCGTTCCAGGTCACGGACCGTGCGCACGCTCAGGCGGGCGCGTTCGGCGAGATCCTCCTGGGTCAGCCGCGCCCTGCCGCGGTGGGTGCGCAGCAGCCGGGCGAACACCAGGCTCTCGGACAGCAGTGCAGACCCCACGTGAAGATCCTCCGGGTGACGATCGGACGCGGCCACCGTACGCGGGCGCGCTTATCCGCCGCTCTCATCCCGATATCGCCTTGGTATTCGCCGCGATATCGCCGGTGATTCCTCCTGTTCACCCCCGAAGCTCCGCTGTCAGCGTGAACCCATGCTTCCGACTGGACGAATGGGGCGGTCTCCGGAGCGGCACCTCGACGAGGCGGTCCCGGCCCGGCAGCCCGGCGGGGAGATCCCGGCCCTGCTGCGGCACTACCGGTGGATCGAGCTGACCCACATCGACGAGTACGTCCGCATGGGGCTGATGGGCGAAGAGGCGGCGGCCCGGATCCGCCGGGCGGTGCTGGACCTGACGCCCGAGGAGCTCGGCACCGGCCGCGCGGCCGGGTCGGACCCGCTGCCCGCCCTGGAGATGTGCGTCCAGGCACGCCTCCCCGAGGGCGCGTACGCCTGGCACGTCGACCGCAGCCGCAACGACGTGCGGGCGTGCGCGCGGCTGATGCTCGGCCGGGAGCGGCTCCTGGAGACGGCGGCCGCGGTGAGCGGGCTGGCCCGCACCGCGCTGGAGGCCGCGAGCGGGCACACCGAGTCGATCATGCCGGCCTGTTCCCGGCGGCGGACCACGCAGACCATCACCTTCGGTTTCTACCTGGCCGCGCTCGCCGAGGCGGCGACCGGTGCCGCGGAGTCGTTCCACGCCCTGTTCGACGCGGTCAACCTCTGCCCGCTGGGGGCCGGCGCGCTGGCCGGGCTGGAACTGCCCTGGGACCGGGCGCGGATCGCGCTCGCGCTGGGGTTCGACGGCCCGCAGCCGCACGCCCTGACCTCGGTCGCCTCCCAGGCCTGGGCGCTGCGCTCGGCCGCCGAGCTGTCGGTGCTCGGCACCACGCTGAGCCGCTTCCTGACCGACCTGATCGGGTGGAGCGGGCCGGGCTGCCGGTTCGTCGACCTTCCCGGCGGGACGGCGGGCGCCCCGGCGGCCCCGTACGAGGGGGACGCCGCGGTCCTGGAGCGGATCCGCGGCCTGGCCGGGCAGCTGGTCGGCCTCTCGCACGACGTCATGACCGGGCAGCGCGTCACCGGCTACACCGATCTCGTGGAGGCCGCCGGAGAGGGCCCCGGCCACCTGGAGGACCTCTTCGCGACCTGCGGCACCATGCTGGCCCTGTTCGACAGGGTGGTCGCGGGACTGCGGTTCCACCCCGAACGGGCCGGCCGGGCGGTGCGCGGGGAGCTGACGGCCTTCCTGACCGTCGCCAATCACCTGACGCTGGAGCACGGTGTCCCGGCCGGGACCGCGCAGGCCATCGTCGGCTCGTGGATCTCGGCCGCCGCCGAGGGGATCGGCGCGGCCGAGGCCCTCACCCCCGACCGGCTCTCGGCCGCGGGCCTGGTCGCCGCGGGCGAGCGGCACGGCTTCGCCCTGGCGGTCGAGGAGGCCGGGGTGCGCGAGCTGCTGGACGCCGAGGCGGGGGTGCGGCGCAAGCAGACCGGCGGCTCGACCCGCCCGGAGGAGGTGCGCCTCCTCCTGGAGCAGATCGGGGAACGGCTCATGGCCGTCGACGTGGGGGCCGCGCAGCGGTCCGGGTGGCTGCGCGAGGCGTGGGAGCACACCACCGGCACGAAGCCGGGTGATCCGTCGTGACCGGCACGCCTCCGGAAGGGCGCGCGAACCTGGTCCTCGTCGAGTCCCCCGCGGCCCGCTCCGGGATGCCTGCCTTCCGCAGGGCGGCCGGCCTGGGGCTCACGCCGGTGCTGGCCACCGCCGACCCGGCTCGCCACGCCGGCGCGGCGGCGGCCGGGGTGCGGATCGTGCCCTGCGACACCGGCTCGCCCGCCACCCTGGCCGGCGAGCTGCGCGCGGCCCTGGGTGAAATCGTCGGGGTCACCACCACGAGCCGGCGCCACGCTCTCGCGGCGGCCCGCGCCGCGGCGGACCTGGGGCTGCCCGGCAACCCACCCGGAGCGGTGGCCACCTGCCACGACAGGGGGCGCATGCGCGCGAGCCTGGCGGCGGCCCGGCTGCCCTCGCCCGCCTTCGAGGTGGTCGGGCCCGACGACGACCTCGACGCGCGGATCGTGGCCGCGCTGTCCCGCATCGCGATGCCGTGCGTGGTCAGACCCGTCGACGGCGCCGCCCCGCCAGGGGTCGCGCTCTGCTCCACCTTCGCCGAGGTGACGGACCACTGCCGCCGGGTGACGGCGGACGGCGCGGGATCCGCGCTGGTCGAGGGTTACCTGGCGGGTCCGGAGTTCAGCGTCGAGACGGTCAGCTCCGGCGGGGTCCACCGCTGCGTGGGCGTCACCGCCAGGCGGATGGCGCAGCCGCCGCATCTCGTGGCGCGCGGGCACGTCTTCCCGGCGCCGCTCCCGCCGGAGGCGGCGGGCGTGCTCGGCGAGACCGCGTGCAGAGCCCTGACCACCGTCGGCGTCACCGACGGCGCCGGGCACGTCACGATGAGGCTCATCGGCGGGCGGGCCTACGTCGTGGAGATCGGCACGCTGCCCGCGGACGGCGTCATCTCCGACCTGGTGGCGGACGCGTGCGGGTTCGACCTGCTCGACGCGCACCTGCGGGCCGCCGCCGGCCTGGGCCAGCTGCCCCTGCCCGGCCGGTTCGTCCCGGCGGGGGTCGCCTTCCTGCTGGCTCCGGACGGGCCGGCCGCCGACGCGGTCACGGCGAAGGACGTGCGCGGGGTGGAGGACGCCCGCGCCGTGCCCGGGGTCGTCGCGGTGGGCGTCACCGTCCCCCGGGAGGCGCCGGGACGGCCTGCCGACAGCGGCCGGGAGCGGCTGGGCTACGTGATCGCCCACGCCCCGACCCACGCCGAGCTGGACGAGAGGCTGGACAGCGCGCTCGGCCGCCTGCGGCCGGCGCCGCAGGACCGCCCGCCGATCGCGATCCCCCGGCAGGAGCGCTGGATCCCGCCCTCCACGATTCCCACCTCCTCCTGACCGCCCCGCCCCGTCCTGTCCCCGTCCCCGTCCGCTCCCGGCGCTGAGCCGGCGTGGCATCGGCGCCGAATCGGCGCGGATATCGAGCGGTAGCCGATGCGATATCGAGTCGAAGGGGTCGCCCCCTACGTTCGTCCCAGCACGCGAAAAGCACCGCAGAAAACGGAACGAATGGGGTCGACAATGTCTCGGTGGATCAGCTTGGTCACGCGAGTCACCGCCACCGCCACGCTCTTCACGCTCCCGCTGGCCGTCGTCCAGAGCACGGCTTTCGTGGTCTCGCCGATCACGTACGTCGCCGGCGACAGCACCTGGACCTGACGCCCGGAACCGCTCAGGGCAATTCTTTCGATTTTTTCGACAAATCCGCTATACGTTCACTGACACGCCGGTGGTCCGCGGAACCGGGGTCCGTCGAACAATTCAGGGCGCTGTTCAAGGCGTCGATCGCGGCGGCCTCGTCCCCCTTGAGGACGAACACCTCCCCCAGCTCGGCCAGGGCCCGGAACCGCCAGAGCCGGGTGTCCAGCTCGGCGGAGATCCGGCAGGTCTCCTCCAGATGGGCCACCGCCTCGTCGAGCCGTCCCAGGCGCGCGTGCAGCCGGCCGAACGCCAGGTGGATCCGCGCCTCCACGAACCGCTCGTGAACCCCCCGGGCGACGCCCAGCGCCTCCTCCAGGCTCCGCACGGCGTCGTCGAGCAGATCCTGGCGGAGCTGGATCTCCCCCAGCCCGCACAGGATGTAGGCCTGGCCGATGCCGTCCTTCCGCTCCTTGACCAGCGTGAGGGCGGCCCGGCAGGCCTCCTCCGCCTCCTGCGGGCGGTCCAGGCGCAGCAGGGCTTCCGCCAGCCGGTTGAGGATCTGCGCCTGGCCCCGCTCGCTGCCGAGCCGCCGGAAGACCTCCAACGCCTGCCGGAGCAGCGGCTCGGCCGGCTCGATCCGGCCCTGGTCGACGTAGACCTGGGCGATACCGCCGAGCACGTGGGCCTCGGCGAAGCGGTCGCCCACCTCGGCGAATATCTTCTTGGCCACGGCGAACCCGTCCAGCGCGGCCCCGAAGCGGCCCGCGAGCCGGTCGAGCAAGGAGGCGTTGCGCAGGGTCAGCGCCAGCCCGTACCGGTCCCCGAGCCGCTCGAACCGCTCCCGTGCCTCACCCAGGCACTCCCCGGCCCGCCCCGGGACCTGCTGGAACAGGTGCATGCTGCTCATCGAGCACAGCACGGCCGCCTCCCCGCGCAGGTCCCCGGCCGCCCGGGCGGTGGCCAGCGCGGTCTCATGGCTGGTACGCCAGTCGTCGAAGTAGCTGCGCGCCTCGAACAGGGTGGTGGCGGTGACCGCGAGATCCCAGCACAGCTCGGAGGCACCGAGGCGGGCCGCCTGGGAGACCGCGGCGACGAGGGCGCCGCGCTCGGCGTCCAGCCAGTCGAGCGGACGCTCCAGGAGCCCGTCCACGTCGGCGGGACGCCACCGCGGCACCGTTCCGTGCAGCTGGGTGAAGGCGCCGCCGTACTCCCGCTGGTGCGCGTCCTCGGCCAGCGCGAGCCAGCAGCCCAGCGCGCGGGTCACCGCGGCCAGGCGGTCCTCGGCGGGCTCCTCGGCGTGGGCGCGTTCCCTGGCGTACAGCCGGACCAGGTCGTGGAACCGGTAGCGGACCTGGTCGGCACCGTCGCGGCCGGCCACCTCCAGCAGCTGGGCGTCGACGAGCTGGTCGATGAGGTCCTCGGCCTCGAGGTCGTCGATGTCGAGCAGCGCCGCGCCCGCCCAGGAGGCGAAGTCGGGTGCCTCCAGCAGTCCCAGCCGGCGGAACATCAGCGCCGCCTCCGCGCTCAGGTCGCGGTAGCTGAGGGCGAAGCTGGCCCGCACGGTGAGCTGGCCGTAGCTGAGCTCGTCGAGGCGGCGCCGCTCGTCGGCCAGGCGCCTGGCCAGGCGGGCGGGGGTCCAGTACGAGCGCGCGGTGAGGCGGGCGCCCACGATCCGCAGGGCCAGCGGCAGCCCGTCGCACAGCTCCCCGAGCAGGGCCGCGGCCTCGGGATCGTCGCCCATGTCCCTGGAGTCGGCGACCCCGGCGAGCAGCGCGGTCGAGTCGGCCGAGCCGAGCACCTCCAGGTGGATCACGCTGGCGCCCTCCCGCGCGGCCAGGTCGCCCAGGGGGTCGCGGCTGGTCACGATCACGCAGCAGGTTCCGGAGCCGGGCAGCAACGGCCTGACCTGCTCGATGAAGCGGGCGTTGTCGAGCACCAGCAGCAGCTGGCGTCTGCCGATGACCGTGCGCAGCAGGCCGGCGCGCTCGTCCAGGTCCTCGGGGATGCGTTCGCCGGCGATGCCGAAGGCCCGCAGGAAGCGGTCCATGACCGCGCCGGGGGCCAGCGGCCGCGCGTTCAGGTCGTAACCCCGCAGGTCCACGAAGAGCTGGCCGTCGGGGAAACGGTGCGCCACCCGGTGCGCCCAGTGCACCGCGAGACCCGACTTGCCGACCCCGCCCACCCCGGTGATGAGGGCGATGGTGAGCAGCCCCTGCCCGAGCCGCTCGTCCAGCAGCGCGTCCAGCTCGGCGATCTCCGCGGCCCGGCCCACGAAGTGGGGGACGTCCGCGGGCAGCTGGGCGGGCACCACCCCGTGCTCCGTCTGCGGCGCCGTCGCGGGCGGGGCGTCCACGGGCGCCGCCTCCGCGGCGGGGGCCGGGTCGGGCCCCGGGGTGAGCCGCGCCGGAGCGGGGACCGGGACCAGCTCGGGGTCGTCCCGCAGGATCGCGTCGTGCAGGGCCTGCAGCTCCGTACCGGGCTCGATGCCGAGCTCCTCGACCAGGTGCTTGCGCCCGACGCGGTAGGTGTCGAGCGCCTCCGCCCGGCGCCCGCAGCGGTACCGGGCCAGCATGAGCTGGGCGCGGAGCCGCTCACGCAGGGGGTTGGCGTCGACGAGCACGGCGAGGTCGTCGATCATCTCCCGGTGCCGGCCCAGGGCCAGCTCCACGTCGACGCGCTCCTCGGTGAGCGTGAGCTGGCGGTCGTCCAGGCGGCGCGCCTCGGCCTCGACGAACGCGCTCTCGATGCCCGCCAGGGTCGGGCCGCGCCACAGGTCGCACGCCTCGGCGAACAGCCGGGCCGCCGCGCCGAGGTCGCCCGCCCCCTCGGCCGTGCGGGCCTCGGCGGCGAGGCGCTCGGCGAGCAGGACGTCGACCTGGGACGGGTCGGCGTGCAACACGTACCCGGGTGGGGAGGTGCCGAGCACGTTCGGCGGCACACCGGCCTCCACGAAGGCGCGGCGGAGACCGGAGACGCAGATGACCACCTGGTTGCGCGCGGTGGGCGGCGGCCGCTCCCCCCACACCGCCTCGGCCAGCACGTCGACGGGGACGACCCGGCCGACACGGAGAATGAGCGTGGCGAGGATGATCCGCTGGCGTGATCCGCCGATCGAGATCCGTCGTCCGTCTACCAGGACGTCAAGCGGACCGAGAACCCGAAATGCGAGAGCACTGTCCATGCACCACCATCAAGAACTGTCCGGCCGCCGCTTGCGCAGGATGAATCGTTCGCTCACCAAAAGGTCCATTGCAACAGTATTCATTGGAGCGTGTCCAGTGACGCTTGACAGGTGGGACGCCCGGACACGACGGCCGCGGGACGGCCGCCGCCCCGCGGCCGCCCTCGCCCCTCGCTGACCGGCCGCGGACCGGACAGGGCCGGGGCGGGACAGGAACACGATCTCACGTGGCCGGCGCGTCCCCCGTGCCCTCCCCGACCGGCGCCTCGCCGCCGCGCCACCCCGTCCTGCCGCGGCGGGCGTGGCGGTGCCCGTCAGTCCCGCGCCGGAACGCCGTCCGGCCGGTCCGCGGCGGGAAGGGGCGCCGGTCGCGGAGCGCCGCCACGCAGCAGCCCCACCACCGCGGCCGCCAGGCCGACGACCAGCACGGTGCCGATGACACCGGCCACGTTCAGCCCGCCGGTGAACGCCTCGCGGGCGGCGGTGAGCACCTCGGCGCCCAGCGACCCGGACAGCCGCTCGGCCGCCGCGACCGCGTCCACCAGGCTGTCGCGAACCGCCTCGACGGCCCCGCCCGGGAGGCCCGCGGGCAGCGTGCCGTCCAGCCCGTGACGGTAGACGGCGCCGCCCACGCTGCCCAGCACCGCGATGCCGAGTGCGATGCCGAACTCGCTGCTGGTCTCCGACATGGCCGCCGCCGACCCGGCCTTCCGCGCCGGCGCGGACGCCACCACCATGTCCGTGGTCAGCAGCATCAGCGGGGCCAGCCCGCCGAAGGCCAGCACCATCCCGGCCACCAGCGGGCCCCGCCCGGCACCGGCGTCCGGCAGGGCGAACAGCGCGAACCCGGCGGCGGCGACCAGCAGGCCGCCGGCGATGACCAGGTCCGGCCGGTGGCGGGCGGCCAGCCCGGGCACCACCAGCGCCGCCACGCCCATCACCATCGTCGCGGGCAGCAGCCACAGGCCCGTGCCGATCGGCGACTGGCCCAGCACCAGCTGCACGTACTGCGCCAGCAGCAGGAACACGCCGCCCCAGATGAACTGGCCGGCCAGCAACGTGCCCAGCGCCCCGCTGAACGCGCGGACCCGGAACAGGCGCAGGTCCAGCAGCGGCGCGGCCAGCCGGTTCTGGCGGCGGGCGAACAGGACCGCGAACAGCGCCCCGGCCACGATCGACAGCGCCGGTACCGCCGCGAAGCCGTCCTTGGCCATCTCCTTGACGCCGTAGACGACCGGCAGGATCGCGACCAGCGAGAGCACCACGCTGATCGGATCCAGCCGGCCCCCCGCCGGGTCGCGGTACTCCGGCAGCGCCACCGGCCCCAGCGCCAGCGTCAGCACCATCACCGGCACGCCGATCAGGAACACCGACCCCCACCAGAAGTGCTCCAGCAGCACCCCGCCGACCACCGGGCCGACCGTGGCACCCGCCATGAAGCAGGTCATCAGGATCGAGATCGCGGCGGTGCGCTGTCGCGGATCGGCGAACATGTTCCTGATCAGCGCCAGCGTGGACGGCGCCAGCGTGGCCCCGGCCACGCCCAGCAGGGCGCGGGTCAGGATCAGCATCTCGGCGCTGGTGGCGTACGCGGCGGCCACCGAGGCGGCGCCGAACGCGGCGGCGCCGATCAGCAGCAGCCGCCGGCGGCCGATCCGGTCGCCCAGCGTGCCCATGGTGACCAGGAAACCGGCCACGACGAAGCCGTAGACGTCCTGGATCCACAGCATCTGCACGCCACCGGCGTCCAGGTCGGCGCTGATGTGCGGGGTCGCCAGGAACAGCACGGTGTTGTCCATGGCGATCAGCAGGATCGGCAGGGTGAGCAGCGCCAGCCCCAGCCATTCGCGCGGCCCCGCCCGCACGGCGGACGGCGCTGCGGCGTTTCCGGACATCGGGATCCTTCCTCTCGACGTTGTCCCAGGGCGGTTCGGACCCGCGTTCCAGCCTGCGCCGGGCGGCTCACAGCCGGCTCTCGGTCCGCTCACCGCGGCTGGGCTACCGTGATCACCATGCGGTTCGGTGTACTCGGTCCACTGGCGGTGTGGACGGCCGACGGCCGGCCGGTCGACGTGCCCGGCGCGACGGTGCGCGCGCTCCTGGCCGACCTGCTGGTGCACGCGGGGCGGCCGGTGTCGGCGGACCGGCTGGCCGAGGACCTGTGGGACGGGCGTCCGCCCGGCAACCCGGCCGGCGCGCTGCACACCAAGATCTGGCAGCTGCGCCGGGCGCTGGAACGGGCCGAGCCGGGCGGCCGGGAGCTGGTCGTCTCCCGCCCGCCGGGCTACCTGCTGCGGGTCCGCGCGGAAACGGTGGACGCCGGCCGGTTCACCGCCCTGGCCGATCGGGCGAGGGACACCCCCGATCCCCGCGATCGGGCCGCGCTGCTGGCCGACGCGCTGGCGCTGTGGCGTGGCCCGGCGTACGCCGACTTCTCCGACAGCGGCTTCGCCCGGGCGGAGATCACCCGGCTGGAGGAACGGCGGCTGACCGCGCTGGAGGAGCGGGCCGAGGCGCGGCTGGAACTGGGCGAGCACGCCGCGCTGGCCGACGAACTCGGCGCGCTGACGGCCGAGCACCCGCTCCGGGAACGGCTGCGCGCGGCGTACATGCTCGCCCTGCACCGCTCCGGGCGGCGGAGCCAGGCGCTGGAGGCCTACCGGGACCTGCGCGGGCGGCTGCGCGAGGAGCTGGGCCTGGACCCGGGCCGCGCGGTGGCCGCCCTGCACGAGGCGATGCTGCGCGAGGATCCGGCCGTCGACGTCCCGCCGGCCGTGCCCCGGCCGCCGCGCCTGCCGGTGCCGCTCACCGGCCTCATCGGCCGGGAGGACGCCCTCGGCCGCGTGTGCGCGCTGCTGGACACGGGCAGGCTGGTGACGCTGACCGGCCCGGGCGGGGTCGGCAAGACCCGGCTGGCCATCGAGGCGGCCCGGCGGCTGGGCGGCGACTTCCCCGACGGCGTCCACCTGGTGGAGCTGGCCGCGCTCGGCGCGCCGGGTGACCGGACCTCGGTGGAGGATGCCGTGGCGAGCGTACTCGGCCTGCGTGACGGCCTCGCCCGCGCGCATCCCGGCCGCCCGGCCGACCGGTTGCTCGAAGCGCTGCGCACCCGGCGGTCGCTGCTCGTGCTGGACAACTGCGAGCACGTGGCCGACCCGGCCGCCGAGCTCGCCGAGCTTCTCCTGCAGTCCGCGCCCGGCCTGCGGGTCCTGGCGACCAGCCAGGTGCCGCTGGGCATCCCCGGCGAGCTGGTGGAGGTGGTCGCCCCGCTTCGGGTTCCCGACCCGGACGCGGACGCCACGACTGTGGCGGGATCCGCCGCGGCACGGCTGTTCACGGCGCGGGCCGCCGCGGCGGCGCCCGGGTTCGCCCTCGACGCGGGGAACGCCGCCGCGGTCGGGGCGATCTGCCGGCGACTGGACGGCATTCCGCTGGCGCTGGAGCTGGCGGCCACCCGGGTACGGGCCCTGGGCGTGCATGAGCTGGCCCGGCGGCTGGACGACCGGTTCCGGCTGCTGGACACCGGGCGGCGGGCCGGGCCACCGCGGCAGCGCACGCTGCGCGCGATGATCGACTGGAGCTGGGAGCCGCTGACCGGGCCGGAGCGCGCGGTGCTGCGCCGGTTGGCGGCGCACGCCGGCGGGTGCACGCTACACGCCGCCGAGCGGACCTGCGCCGGTGACGGCGTGGCCGCCGAGCAGGTCGCGGGGGTGCTGACCCGGCTGGTGGACCGTTCTCTGGTCACCGTGGTGGACGGTGCGGACGGTCCTCGCTACCGGCTGCTGGAGTCGATCGCCGCGTACTGCGTCGAGCGGCTGGACGAGGCCGGCGAGAACGAGTGGGTGTTCCGCCGCCACGGCGACCACTACACCGCGCTGGCCGAGGAGGCCGAGCCGCACCTGCGCGGCCACGACCAGCGGCGCTGGCTGGGCATCCTTGACGCGGAGACCGCCAACCTGCGCGCCGCGCTCGACCGCGCGGTCCGGCGCCGCGACGGGGATCGGGCCCTGCGCCTGGTCACCGCGCTGGCCTGGTACCGGGTCCTGCGCGGCCGGCTCCGGGAGGCCGCCCGCTCGCTGGAGCACGCGCTGTCACTGACCGGCCCGCCCGGAGTGGCCGCCGAGGCGGGCGCCTGGTGGGCCGGCGTCCGGCTGATGACCGGGGAGCCGGTGCCGGTCCCGCCGTACGAGGAACACGCCGGTGATCCGGTCAAACTGGCCAGGGCGCACTGGTTCCTGGGGGCGGTGCTGTTCAACTTCGGCGACCGGGCGGCGGGTGAGCGAGCGGTGGAGCGCGCCCTGGCGGTCTTCCGCGCCCACGGCGACCGGTGGGGCGAGGCCGCGGCGCTGTGGACGCTGGGGTGGCACGCGCTGGTCCGCTGCGACCTGGCGGCGCTGCGCCGCGACGCCGAGCAGAGCCACGCGCTGTTCCGCCGGCTCGGTGACCGCTGGGGGGAGATGCAGGCCGCCGACAACCTCGCCGAGCTGGCCGAGATCACCGGGGACTACCCGCGGGCGGCGCGGCTGCACCGGGACGGGCTGCGCATCGCCGAGGAGCTGGGGCTGTGGACCGACGTACCGGTCAAGCTGACGGGGCTGGGCCGCGTCGCCCTGCTGACCGGCGACCACGCGCGGGCGGCGGAGTTCCACGGGCGGGCCAGGCGGCTGGCCGCCGAGCAGTCCAACCGGTTCTGGGAGATCGTCGCCCAGGCCGGGCTGGGGCAGGTCGCGCGCCGGCAGGGCAGACCGGACCTCGCCGAACGGCACCTGCGCGAGGCCCTGGACGGCCACCGCCGGATCGGATACGAGCCCGGCGTCGCTCAGGCCCTGGCCGAGCTGGGCTTCCTTGCCGAGCAGCGCGGCGACGCGGACCGTGCCCTGACCCTGCACCTGGAGGGGTGCGCCGCCGCACGAGCCACCGGCGATCCCCGCGCGCTCGCACTCACGCTGGAAGGGCTGGCCGGTGTCCGGGCCCGTACCGGGGACCACGCCTACGCCGCCCGCCTGTTCGGCACCGCCGCCGCGGCGGCGGCGGCGGTGGACGCGCCGCTGCCGCCCGGCGCGCGGGGCGACGTGGACCGCAT
>NZ_BAAAVI010000090.1:0-28797 GCF_039534445.1 Streptosporangium fragile
CCAGCCATTACTGGAAACGCTGGCTCCAACATCACGAAATCAGGCTGTAGTACTAAGAGTCATTTGTCACACGGTAGGTGGGGCAAATCGTTCCTGCCATCTAATATCCATGCTTAATGATCAAGGCGTTGGTCAAGTGGGCTGCCCAAATGGGGGACCGCCCGATACAGTCGAACGCATCATGAGTTCCCGTCCGGTGCCGCTGCTCCCCCCGGCGCTCCGTGCGTTCCTGGTCCGCATCCCGTTCCTGGTGCCCGTCGTCCGCTTCCTGCGCCGCGGTCCCCTGGCGCGCGACCGCAACCTGCTCATCACCCTGATCGTGCTCACCCTCGCCCTGGGCGGGCTGGCCGCCGGAGTCTCCCCGGAGTGGTTCTCCCCGGCGCTCATGATCCCGATCACCCTCGTCGGCGGGCTCCAGCTCCGGCTGGCCAGCCTCGTCAAGCTGCTGTGCGCGGTCGCGGTCTCCCTTGTCTACGTGGCCGTGGTGCTCGGGGTGGAGCACATCGGGCCGGGCCTGCTGGCCACGTTCGGCTTCACCGCGGCGCTGGCCGCCCTGATGGCCCGCACCAGGGAGAAACTCGGGGTGCAGGGCCTGCGCGGCGACGCGATGCTGCTGGAACTGCGCGACCGGCTCAAGAGCCAGAGCGATCTGCCCGCGCTGCCCAAGGGCTGGGGCTCCAAGGTGGTGCTCAAGCAGGCCGGGGGTTCCTCCTTCGGCGGTGACTTCCTGGTCTCCATCCGCGAGGGCGACATGCTGGAGCTCGCCCTGGTCGACGTGTCGGGCAAGGGCGTCGACGCGGGCACCCGGGCGCTGATGCTCTCCGGCACCTTCGGCGGGCTGCTCGGCTCGGTCGCCGACTTCCTGCCCGCCTGCAACGCCTACCTGCACCGTCAGCGCGAGTCCGAGGGCTTCGTCACGGCCGTCCACGTCCGGCTCAACCTCGCCACGGGCGAGTACGCCATCACCTCCGCCGGCCACCCCCCGGTGGTCAAGTTCGAGGCGGGCGCCGGGACGTGGCGGGTCTCCACGGCCAAGGGGGTCGTCCTGGGCGTCGTCCCCGACCTGCACTGCGAGTTCGACCGGGGCATGCTCCGCAAGGGCGACGCCCTGATGCTCTACACCGACGGCCTGATCGAGCAGCCCGGCCGCGACATCGACGCCGGCCTCGACCGCCTGCTCGGCGAGGCCGAGCGCCTGGTGCCCTCCGGCTTCCGCGACGGCGCCCGGAATCTCGTCACATCCATGTCGGCCGGGCACAACGACGACTGCGCGCTGGTCCTCATCTGGCGCCCCTGACGGACCCGTCCCGCGGCCGCTCGGTCGCCCGCCCCGGGGGTCAGAGCCAGCCGGAGTCGCCGGCGATGCGGACCGCGTCGAGGCGGCTGCGCGCCTGGGTCTTGCACATGATCCGCGACAGGTGGTTGCGGACCGTTCCCACCGAGAGGAACAGCCGGTCGGCGATCTCGTCGGATCTGGCACCCTGGGCGGCCAGCCGGAGCACGTCGAGCTCCCGGCGGGTCAGCGGGTTCTCCGCCGACCTGAGCGCGGCCACCGCCAGCTCGGAGTCGACCGCCCGGTGCCCGGCCGCGATCCGGCGCACCCCGTCGGCCAGCTGCGCGGGGCCCACCTCCAGGCTCATGAAGCCGAGGGCGTGGACCGCGAAGGCCCGGCGGACCTGGCCGGGGCTGGGATCGCGGGCCAGCAGCAGCACCCCGCAGCCGGGCGCCTCCTCGTGCAGCCGCAGCGCCACGGTGAAACCGTCGGCGCCCGGCAGCTCCAGATCGACGACCGCGGTCTGCGGCGCGTGCCGCAGGACCGCGGGGACGACGTCGTCGCCGCGGGACGCCTCGGCCACCACCGTGAGGTCGGCCTCGCACTCCAGCGACGCCACCAGCCCGCGCCGGACCAGGGGCAGGTGCTCGGCAACCAGGATCCCAATCAAAACGCTCCTCTCTCGCCTTTCCCATCAAAGAGTGATCAGACGATCGCTCACTGTCAACGAAGTGTGTCCCTTTGGCAAGGTGTGCGCAACCGACTCGATCGACAAGCCCGTCCGGCGGCGGCGTGCGATCGTGATACTTCGGCTAATCTCTTATGGGGTATTGCCGGTGAAACCGACGGGGGTATGAACCTGTGAGCTGGCCCTTCGTGATCGGCATCGTCGTCTTCCTCGTGGGCCTGATGGTCTCGATCGCGCTGCACGAGATCGGTCATCTGGTGCCCGCCAAGCTGTTCGGCGTCAAGGTCACGCAGTACATGGTCGGTTTCGGCCCGACGATGTGGTCGCGGCGCAAGGGCGAGACCGAGTACGGCATCAAGTGGCTCCCGCTCGGCGGCTACATCCGGATGATCGGCATGCTGCCGCCCCGGCCCTCCGACGATCCCACCAAGCTCCGCTCGGTCTCCACCGGTCCCTGGCAGGGGCTGATCGACAACGCGCGCGAGGTGGCGCTGGAGGAGGTCCGCCCGGGCGACGAGAACCGGGTCTTCTACCGCAAGCCCTGGTGGCAGAAGGTCATCATCATGTCCGGCGGCCCGGCGATGAACTTCGTGCTGGCCTTCATCCTGTTCGGCGTCGTCCTGATGGGCTTCGGCATCGCGGTGCAGAAGAACGAGATCGCCTCCATCCCGCAGTGCGTGAAGACCGCCGCCGACTACGCCAAGAACCCCGAGTGCACCGCCGCCGACCGGCCCAGCCCGGCCAGCGCCGCAGGGCTGCGCCCGGGTGACGTCATCCTGTCGGTCGCCGGCAAGCCCACCGAGAGCTGGGAGGCCGCCTCGCGGGCCATCCGCGCCAACGGCGCCGGACCCGTCGAGATCGGGATCAGGCGAGCCGGCCAGGACCTCACCGTGAACGCCACCCTCATCGCCCAGGACCGCGAGTCGCTGGACGAGCCGGGCAAGATCGAGAAGAATGTCGGCTATCTCGGGGTCAGCCCGAAGATCGTCATGGAGCAGCAGAGCATCGGCGCCGTGGTCGAGCACATGGGCGAGCTGACCTCGGCCACCGCCGCCTCGCTCCTGCGTTTCCCCGAGAAGATGGTGGGCGTCTGGCACGCGGCCTTCTCCGGTGACGAGCGTGACAAGAACGGCCCGATCGGCGTCATCGGGGTCAGCCGGATCGGCGGCGAGATCGCCGCCTCCGCGGCCCCGCTGGAGAACAAGATCGTCATCTTCGTCAACCTGCTGGCGGGTTTCAACCTGGCGATCGGCCTGTTCAACCTGATCCCGCTGCTCCCGCTGGACGGCGGTCACGTCGCGGGCGGCCTGTGGGAGGGCGTCAAGCGCGGCTTCGCGCGCGTCACCCGCCGCCCCACGCCCGGTCACGTCGACATCGCCAAGGCGCTCCCGCTGACCTACGCGATCGCCTTCATCATGATCATCATGGCCGGTCTGCTGATGTACGCCGACCTGGTCAACCCGGTCCGTCTCTCCGGCTGACCCCGTTCCGCCGCGCCGCCGTACGTACGCCGACGCCGCGTGGCACCGTACGGTTCGTGCCGTCTCGTGCGGTTCGCGGCGCCCGGTACGGTGCCGCGCTCCCGTCGCCGCTCCGGTGCCCGGGGCCGGGCACCGGTCGCGCCCGCAGGCGTTAGGGTTGCGCCGTGGATGACGGGACGCCTGGAGCGCTGATCGACGTGGCGCTGTTCCGGCTACGCCGGATGTGGTCGCGGCCGCTGCGCCCGCGCAGGGCGGGGGAGTCGCAGCGCCCGGTGCAGATGTCGAACGTGATGGTCGTGCACGCCGTGCACAAGCTCGCCCTGGACGTGCCCGAGGTCACCGTGGGCGCCGTCGCCGAGCAGCTGGACGTCGATCCGTCCACCGCCAGCAGACTGGTCAACGACGCCATCGGCGCCGGGTTCGTCGCGCGGGAAGAGTCGGCGGTGGACGCCAGGCGGGCCCGGCTGGTGCTCAGCGACCGGGGCCGCAGGGTGCTCGACGCCGTCGTCCGGCACCGGCGGACCTACCTGGACGGGCTGATGGCCGACTGGGCCGAATCCGACCGCGAGACCTTCGCCCGCCTGCTCGCCCGCTTCGCGGAGGCGGCCGCGGCCCGCCCGGCGAACCTGGCCAACCTCGACCAGGTGATCGCCGAGGCGCTGGAGGGGCCCGCTACTCGCCGGTGACCCCGTCGATCCGCTGGCGGATGATGTCGGCGTGCCCGTTGTGCCGGGCGTACTCCTCGATCATGTGGACGAGGATCCAGCGCAGCGAGACGTCCTGGTCATGGCGCTGCCCCTTGCCGATGGTGTCCAGCGGCAGCCCCGCCGACAGCTCCCTGGCGTGCGCGATCTCCGCTTGCCACCTGTCGAAGGCGTGCTCGGCCGTGGGGCTGGTCTCCAGGGTGTCGAAGTCGCCGTCCGGGTCGTCGTCGGAGTAGTAGATCCCGACCGTGCCCTCGCCGTTGAGCACGTTACGGAACCAGCTGCGCTCGACGTCGGTCATGTGCCGGACCAGACCCAGCAGCGACAGCGTGGACGGCTCGGCCGCGCGCAGGCGCAGCTGCTCGTCCGTCAGTCCCGCGCATTTGACGGCCAGGGTCTCCCGGTGCCAGTCGAGCCACGCGTGCAGCATCGGGCCCTCGTCGGCGATGAAAGGGGGATCAATCCGAGTATCGGTCATGGTGTCCCATCCTTTCGGGCATCACCACCGCTGTCACGTCCTTTTTCCGCCACCGACCTCGTATTCCGCAGGCCCCGGAGCGCGGCGCGGATTCCGCCGGGACCGCCCGCCGAGGGTCGGGACCGCCCGCCGCCGGAGGCCGATTCCGCCCGTCGGCGGCCGGGTCCGGCCGCTCAGAACATCGAGATGTGCGGGTGGTCGTAGTGGTTGGCGGTGATGCCGCCGCGGTCGGACATGAAGCGCCAGCCGGAGCCGTGGTTGATGCGCTGGCGCCAGATCACGTACTTGACGCCGAGCTTGGCCCGGTTCTTGAGGGCCCAGGCGGAGATCTCGTCGCCGAGCTTGAGGTTGGCCGCGGTGGGCATCGCGCCGCCGGTGCTCATCATGAAGTCGCAGGCGCGCCCCAGCGGGTGCTCGCCGCCGTCGTTGGTGGGCCGGTAGCAGCCGACCGTGTACGGGAGGTCGAAGCGCCTCTTGATGGCGTCGCGCATGATGCGGGTCCGGTCGGTGATGTTGTCGGCGCCGGTGGGGAGCTGGGGAGCCCAGGTACCGTCGGCGCGGCGGCCGGAGCCCACGGGGACGAGCCGGTCGAGTTTGTCCTTGATGTCGTCGATCAGGTCCTCGGCCTCGTCGCGCTGGGACTGTACCTCCTTGGCCTCCTCCTTGATCTCGTCGGTGAGCCGGGCCGCCCTCTCGGCGGCCTGCTCCCTGCGGCCGAGGCTGTCGGCGAAGCCCTGCAGGTGGGCGCTCTGCTGGGCGGTGAGCTGCTCCATCACCGCGGCACCGCTCAGATCGGGGGCGAACAGCAGGGAGGGCAGGCTTCCCGCGCTGCTCTGGTAGCGCAGCTGGACGATGGAGTCGACCTCCTGCTTGGCCGCCGCGTACTCCTCCTCCGCCCGCTGCAGGTTCCTCTTGGCGACGGCTTCGGCCTTCTGTGCCTTCTGGAGCGACTCGCGCTTGGCCGCGTAGGACTCGATCAGCTTGTCGATCTTCTTGTTGAGCTTGGCCAGCTCGGCGCGGAGTTCGGCCTCGGTCGGCTTGGGCTCCGCGCTGCCCGCGGTGGGGGCACCGAGCGTGAACGCGGCTGCCGAGCCGAGGCAAAGGATCCAGACCGCATGACGACGGAACGTGGGGGACGGTGCCGCCACGACTCTCCTCTCCTTCCGCCTACCGGGTTAGCTGACGGGTTCGGGCTGGAGGAAGCCCTTCCACCGAAGTGGTTTCACCCCAGGTGCGGTGGTTCCCCGGCTCTCGGGCGAGGCGCCTGAGATTAGGCATATCAGCAGTTAGAGCTGATGTGGGAAGGATAGTAGTGGTAAACCGAAAGTCATGCGACTGCAATCCGAGACCAATAAGTGATCAATCCGTGACGACGGAGCGCAGAAGTTGTGCTGTCTCTTCGGGTAGCACATCGTTCACGAATGCTCCCATGGCCGACTCCGATCCGGCGAGATACTTCAGCTTGTTCGCCGCGCGGCGGATGCTGAAGAGCTCCATGTGGGCATACGCCAGGTCGCGGCCGACATTCACCGGAGCCTGGTGCCAGGCCGCGATGTACGGCATCGGCATGTCGAACAACCCGTCGAGGCGGCGCAGGACGTCGGTGTAGAGGGGGCCGAACGCCGCACGCTCGGCGGGCTCCAGACCTCCCAGGTCGGGCACCCGGCGGTGCGGGTAGAGGTGCACCTCGACGGGCCAGCGCGCCGCGGCCGGCACGAAAGCGGTCCAGTGCTCGTTCGAGGCGACGACCCGGACCCCCGCCTCCCGTTCGGCGGCGAGCACGTCGGCGAACAGGTTGCCGCCGGTCCGCTCCCGATGGCGCTCGGCCGCCCCGAAGGTCAGCCTGGTGCGCGGGGTCACGTACGGGTAGGCGTAGATCTGGCCGTGCGGGTGGGTCAGCGTGATGCCGATCTCCGCCCCCCGGTTCTCGAAGCAGAACACCTGCTCCACGCCCGGCATCGCCGACAGCTCGGCCGTCCGGTCGATCCACGCCTCCATGACCAGCTCGACCTGCTCGGGGGAGAGCCGGGAGAAGGAGGAGTCGTGCTCGGAGGTGAAACAGACCACCTCGCAGCGGCCGGCCCCCGGGCGGACCTCGCTCAACCCGCCGACCTGCCCGTACGTCCCCGGCTGGGCGGAGAAGGACGGGAAGCGGTTCTCGAAGACCACCACCTCGTACTCGGCGGACGGGATCTCGGTCGGGCGGCCGGGGACGGACGGGCACAGCGGGCACTCACTGGCCGGGGGTAGGAAGGTGCGGCCCTGGCGGTGGCCGGCCATCGCGATCCACTCCTCGGTGAGCGGGTCGTAGCGCAGCTCCGAGGCCGGCGGGCGGGGCGGCAGGTCGCGCTCGTCGACCGCGCTGCGGTCCGCGTCGTCCCGCCGGTCGAAGTAGAACAGCTCACGGCCGTCGGCCAGGTGGGTGATGGTGCGCTTCATCGGCTCAGGGTCTCGCTCTCCTGCTGCGGTTCTGTGATGATCAGCTCGCCCACCGCGGCGGCCAGCTCCTCGCGGGCCTCCTCCGGAAGGCCGGAGTCGGTGACCACGACGTGGGCCTCGGACAGCTCGGCGATCGTGCTGATCCCGACCGTGCCCCACTTGGTGTGGTCGGCGGGCACCACCAGCCGGTGCGCGGAGGCGACCAGTGCCCGGTTGGTCTCGGCCTCCAGCAGGTTGGGCGTGGTGAACCCGGCGCGGGTGCTCATCCCGTGCACCCCGAGGAACAGCGTGTCGACGTGAAGCCCCCGGATCGCCGCCACCGCGACCGGGCCCACCAGGGCGTCGGAGGGGGTGCGGACCCCGCCGGTCAGCACGACCGTGCGGTCGGCCCTGGGAGCGCGGTGGAAGACGTCGGCGATCCGGATCGAGTTGGTGATCACGGTGAGCTCCGGTACCTCCACCACGAAGTGGGCGAGCGTCCAGGTGGTCGTCCCGGCGGAGAGCGCGATGGCCGTGCCGGGGCGGACGAGCCGGGCGGCGTGCCGGGCGATCATCTCCTTCTCCGGCTGCTGGCGGCCCGACTTGGCGGTGAACCCCGGCTCCTCGGTCGAGCCGGGCCCGGCGACGGTGGCGCCGCCGTGCACCTTCTCCACCAGCCCGCGCTCGGCCAGGACCTCCAGGTCACGGCGGATCGTCATGTCGGATACGCCAAGCTCCCGCACGAGGTCGGCGACCCTGACGCCGCCACTGCTGCGCACCTTCTCCAGGATCACCTGCTGCCGCTGCTGGGCGAGCATCGGCCCCACTCCTTAATCCACCAGATTCCATCAAATTACCACAGGGGAGCTCGGTGAGCCTGTTGGGTAATGAGGGTTAACGTCTCACAGTTGCTCAAGCTCCCGGTGGATGTTCGCTCTCGCGGCGGTCTCCAGGTCCGCGACGTGGAAGATCGTCGGCAGCTCCAGCAGCGAGCGCAGCACGGCGGCCCGGCCCGCGCGGAAGGCGTCGTCGGGGACGAACCCGTACTCCTCGCGTACGGCGGCCGCGTAGGCGGCGTAGATCTCCGGCGGCGCCCCCAGGATCGCCAGGTCGGCGTCGGACAGCACGGCACCGTCCGCGTCACCGGGCGCCGGGTCGTGGGTGACGGTGAGCCGGACCAGCCGGGCCACCGTGGCCACGTCCGCCGGCGACAGTCCCATCTCCGGCAGCGCGCGCTCGGCCAGACGCGCGCTCCGCTCCTCGTTGTCGCTCCGCTGCGGGTCGTAGACGGCGTCGTGGAACCAGGCCGCCAGCCGCACCAGGTCGGGGTTGTCCGCATGGCCGGCGAGGGCGTCGACGTGGGACAGCACGGCCCGCAGGTGGGCGGTGGTGTGGTAGCGGCGGTGCGGTTCGGCGTACCGGGCGATCAGTTCCCGGCCCAGGTTCTCCGCGCCCGGACCGGCCAGGGAACACCAGAGGTCCATCAGATCTGCGCTCATGAGACGGAGCCTAAAACCATGGTCAGGACCGTGTGGGCGGGCGCCGGAGCGGTGAGTAACCGACCATGCGTCCGACCTGGGTTCTCCTCGTCCTGATCGCCGCCGCCGCGGCCTGCGGGAACGGGCCCGTCGCGACGACACCCCCGCCGCCCTCCCCGCCGAGCACGCCCGCCCCGGCACCGTCCGCCCTGGCCACCCCGGCCCCGGTGACCTTCGTCGAGGCCGCCGAGATCGTGGAGCGGGCCGTGCGGGGCCGGGTCACCAACCTGCAGTTGTACGGCCCGCAGCCGCCCGTCGTCTGGCTCGCGGAGGTGCTCGGCCGCGACGGGACGCTGACCGACCTGCGGGTGAGCGCCACCACCGGGGAGGTGTCCGGCAAGCAGGTACAGGACACCGAGGCCGCCGCCGGTGCCGCCCGGCTCATGGCCGCCGACCGGGTCGGCGCCTGGGGAGTGTGGCGGGCGACCTCCGGTGCGGTGCCGGGGTCCTGGATCACCGCCGCGGTGCTGGACGAGGAGCATGGCACGGTGGTGTGGGAGGTGGAGGCGGTCGATCCGGCCAGGAAGGTCAGGAAGATCGAGGTGAACGCCGCCACCGGCGCCGCGCGCGTCCTCCTCTAGGATCTCCCGCCTGGGCTCTAGGATCTCCCGTCCGGGCTCCGGGATCTCCCGTCCGGGCCCCGTCCGGCTGCGGGGACCCGGGGATCAGGCGCGCCGGCCCCAGAAGGCCAGCAGGCGGGTCTGCGGGTCGGTGCCGGAGGGTACCTCCTGGTGCGCGCCGACGGCTTCGGCCGGGCGGTAACCGTTCTCCGACTCGGCGAACCAGGCCGTGCACGCCTCGACCAGCTCCGGGTCGAGGCGCTCGTCGGCGCCGATGGCGCGGGCGAGGTCCCAGGTGTGGACGAGGGCGTCGGCGAACAGTTCGGCGATGTACTCCCGGCCGGGTACGTCGCCGAACGACAGGTGGGTAACGCAGGTCAGAGCCCCGTCGCCGCTCACGGCGTGCATGGCCGCCACGGCGGAGGTGTCGAAGGCCTTGATGGGATCGTCGTCGAGCAGGTCGCCCTCGAAGAGGTCACCGATCTCCGTGGCGGTCCGCCCGGCGAGCAGCTCCGGAGCCCCCAGGTTCTCCCTGACCACGTGGTTGACCAGGGCGCGCACGTCCCAGTCCACACACGGCGTGGGATTGCCCCACTGCTCGGGCCCGATCCGATGGACGAGGGCGCCGAAGTCCTCCAGGGCGCGGCGGTAGGCCTCGCGGACGTCGATGGTCATCATGCCCTCCCGAATGCCCTCCCGAGTCTCGTGTCGACTCTCATCTCGAACGTAACTCCCGGGCCGCCAGTAGTCATTGCGTCGGCGTACACGACCGGCGGCCCTCGCGTACGGGGCGCACGCGACCGCGGGGACTCATCCGGTGGTCGTCCTGACGTCCGTGAAGAGCCGTTCCCTGCCGTGGCGACCGCCCCACGCGCACCACGGTCCTCGCCCGGGTGGCCGCCGGGGCCGGGACCCTGTACGGGATCCGCGGAAACGGTGACACAACGGCGCGGTGAGCGTCCGGGGGCGGGCGAACCGCGCAATAGTGTCATGTATGGGGGGTGAATCCAGGCAGGAAGGCCTGCCGCACGGCCTGAAGCTGCTGCTCGGGCTGGCCGCCGCGGTCGTGACGGTGGCGGGGATCAAGGCCGTGAGCGACATCGCCGGGCCCGCGCTCCTGGCGCTGACGCTCACCATCGGGGTCAGTCCACTGCGCGCCTGGCTGCGCCGCCGAGGTGCCAGGACGTGGGTGCTGGTCACGGTCCCGCTCCTGACGATCCTGGTGCTGCTCGTCCTGCTCCTGGGTTCCCTGATCGTCTCGGTGGCCCAGCTCGCGATGCTGCTGCCCTCGTACGCCGACAAGTACCAGCAGCTGCTCACCTCCATCCTGCGGTCGATCGAGCACCTGGGGGTGACCCGGGAGCAGGTCAACGCGGCGCTCGCCAAGCTGGACCCCACCTCGCTGATCGGCCTGGTCCAGGGTTTCCTGGGCGGGCTGCTCGGCGTGGGTTCGGCGGTCCTGCTGCTGGCGCTGCTGCTGTTCGGGATGTGCCTGGACGCCCCCGTGCTGCACGACACGCTCCGCTCGCTGGCCGGCTCCCGGCCCCACCTGGTGGGGGCGCTGGACGGGTTCGTCAAGAGGACGTGCGACTACCTGGTCGTCTCCTCCCTCTTCGGGTTGATCGTGGCCGCGCTCGACGCGGTCGCACTGTGGATCATGGGAGTGCCGCTCCCGCTGCTGTGGGGGCTGCTGGCGTTCATCACCAACTACGTTCCCAACATCGGGTTCGTCATCGGGCTGGTCCCGCCCGCGCTGCTGGCGCTGCTCGAGTCCGGACCGGGCCTGATGATCGCGGTGGTGGTGGTCTACTCGGTGCTGAACTTCGTTATCCAGTCCCTGATCCAGCCCAAGTTCGTGGGGGAGTCGGCCGGACTGTCGACCACCGTCACCATCCTGTCGCTGGTCGTGTGGACCTACGCTCTCGGCGCCCTCGGGGCGATCCTGGCGGTGCCCCTGAGCGCCTTCGTCCGCGCGCTGCTCATCGACGCCGACCCGCGCAGCCGGTGGGTCGCGCCCCTGATCAGCGGCGAGCCGGTCACCGCGACCCCCACCGGGCGGGACCGGCCGCCGGAACCTGCACCGGGCGCGGCCGGGTCGGCACCGGCCGTGACCGGGTCCTCGCCGGGTACGGTCGGGTCCTCGCCGGGCGCGGCCGGGTCCTCGCCGGGCACGGCCGGTGACCGGGATCCGCGCCGCCCGGGTGGGTCTACAGCTCCTTGAGCGTCGCCTCGACCGCCCGGTGGAAGGTCGGGTAAGCGTAGATCATCTCGCTGAGGCGCCGTACCGGGATCCTCGCGTGCACGGCCAGGGTGAGCATGCTCAGCACCTCACCGCCCACCGGGCCCGCGCTGGTGGCGCCCACCAGGACGCCCTCCGCGGTGACGAGCTTGACGAACCCCTCGTTGCCGGCCTTGTGGATCCAGCCCCGGGTCGAGTCGGCGATGCGGGTGAGGGCGGTCCGTACCTGCAGGCCCTCCTGCCGGGCCTGGGCCTCCGACAGCCCGACCGAGCCGATCTCCGGGTCGGTGAAGGTCACCCGCGGCACCGCGTGGTACTCCGCCTCCTGCACGGGCTCGCCGAGGATGTCGTGGACCACGATGTTCGCCTGGTACATCGACATGTGGGTGAACGCGCCCTTGCCCGTTATGTCGCCCAGCGCCCACAGGCCCTCGGCCGCGCGCATCCGGCCGTCGGTCCGGATCGCGCGGGCCGACTCGTCGAGCCCGAACGCGCCCACGCCCAGCGCCGCGAGGTCCGAGCGCCGCCCGGTGGACACCAGCAGCCGCTGGGCACGCACGGCGGGCCCGTCGTCGGTCTCCACCGTGAACGCCGACCCGTCGTGGCCGACCCGCCGGGCCCTGGCGCCGGTCCGTACGGTGATCCCCTCGACCTCGAAGACCTTCCTGACCAGCTCGCTCGCCTCCGGCTCCTCCGGCGGCAGCAGCCGGTCGGCGCCCTCCAGGACCGTCACCGCCGTGCCGAAGCGGGAGAACGCCTGGGCCAGCTCGGCGCCGATCGCCCCGCCGCCCAGCACGATCAGGGACTCGGGGGCCTGTTCCGCCTCGATCGCGCGGTGGTTGGTCCAGTAGGGCGTGTCCCGCAGCCCCTCGATCGGCGGTACGACCGGCTCCGAGCCCGTGGCGACCACGATGCCCCGGCTCGCGCGGAGCACCTGCCCGTTCACGGTCACCTCGCCGGGCGCGGTGATCTTCCCCCGCCCCCGGAACAGCTGGACGCCCTTACCGGTCAGGCGCTTGGCGGCGACCTCGTCGTTCCAGTCGTCGGTGGCCTCGCCGCGGATCCGCCCGGCCACCTGGGACCAGTCGGGGGAGACCGACGAGCCGCCGGCGATCCCCGGAATGCGCCGGCCCTCGGCGAGCAGGTCCGCCGCGCGGATCATCATCTTGGACGGTATGCACCCCCAGTAGGGGCACTCGCCCCCCACCAGGTTCGCCTCCACGGCGGCGACCCGCAGGTCCGCCTCGGCCAGTCTGCCGGCGGCGTCTTCGCCCCCCGGTCCCGTGCCCAGCACGACGACGTCGAATTCCATGTCCTCAGCCTTGCCCGTCCGGGGCCCTACGGCAACCTCTGCTCGATCCAGACGATTTTCCCCTTGGGGGTCGTCCGGGAGCCCCAGCGGTGGGCCAGCCAGTTGATGAGGTGCAGGCCGCGGCCGGTGTCGCTGGTGCTCGACATCTCCCGCATGACCGGAGCGGCCGCGGAGCTGTCGGACACCTCGCAGACCAGCGTGGGACCGCGCAGCAGACGCAGCTCGACCTCGCCACTGCCGTGCTCGACGGCGTTGGTGACCAGTTCGCTGATCATGAGTTCGGTGTTGTCGCAGAGTGAGGAGAGCCCCCACTCGCCGAGCGTGGCGCGGGTGAAGCGGCGGGCCTGCGAGACGGAGCGCCGGTCGGCCGGCAGGGCGATCTCGGCGATCTCGCTGTCGGACAGCTCGTTCACCCGGGCCAGCAGCAGGGCGATGTCGTCGCGCTCGTGCCCCGGCCGCTGGGCGCCGATGGTGAGGTCGCAGGCCTCCTCCAGGTCCTGGTCCTGGCCGGCGAGCAGGCCGCGCAGGGCGCCGATGCCCTCCTCGATGTCCCGGTCGCGGCTCTCCACCAGGCCGTCGGTGTAGAAGGCGAGCACGGTGCCGTGCGGGAGCGTGAACTCGCGCATCTCGACCGGCTCGTTGCCGATGCCGAGGGGCAGGCCGGGCGGCAGCTCCAGCAGTTCGGTCTCGCCGCCGGGGCGCACCAGGATCGGCGGTACGTGCCCCGCGGACGCGATCGCGCACCGCCGCGTGACCGGGTCGTAGGTGGCGTACACGCACGTGGCGATCTGGCTGGCGTCCAGGTCCTGGCTCATCAGGTTGAGCCGGAACAGCACGTCGGCCGGGCTCAGGTCGAGGCTGGCGAGCGTGCGCGCGGCCGTGCGGAGCTGACCCATGGTGGCGGCGGCCCTGATTCCGTGCCCCATGACGTCGCCGACGACGAGGGCGACCCGGCAGCCGGGCAGCTGGATCACGTCGTACCAGTCGCCGCCCACCCCGACCAGGTCGCTGGCGGGCAGGTAACGGGAGGCGATCGTCAGGCCCAGCGGCTGGGACAGGTCGACCGGGAGCAGGCTGCTCTGGAGGGTCAGGGCGGTGCGACGCTCGCGGTTGTAGAGCCTGGCGTTGTCCAGGCAGACGGCGGTCCTGGCTGCGAGCTCCTCGGCCAGGTTCACATCGTGCTCGTCGAAGGGCTGGCTGGTGGGCCTGCGGGTGAAGATGACGAAGCCGAGCACCCGGCCGCGCGCCTTCAACGGCACCACCAGGAAGGAGCTGTCCTCCAGCACCTGGGAGACCGAAGTGCGCTTCCAGAACCGCCCGATCTCTTCGGCGGTCCGGCGGCCCAGCCGGGGGTAGAGGATCGGGTTGCCGGTGGCCATGCACCGGGCGTAGGGCGTCCAGGGGGCGTACGCGACGACCTCGTCGACCGGGAACGCCTCGGCGTACGTGGTGGGGGAGGCGTCGGCCACGCCGACCGCGATCCGCCGCACCAGCGCCGAGCCGTCGGTGGTGTGCTGCGGGAACTCGCCCTCGGTCACCAGCCGGTCCTGGACGAGGATGCCGGCCGCGTCGGCGAAGCGCGGCACGGCGACATCCATCAGCTCCCTGCCGGTCTCGAACATGTCCAGCGTGCTGCCGATGCGCTTGCTCGCGGCGTTGAGCAGGGAGAGCTGCTCGTGCATGGAGGCGGGACTGCCCATCCTGAAACCTGGCGCGGCGGGGTCCTTGGTGACGAAACGGGACTTCACTCGCTCCACCGGGGTGCGGGAACCGGCGTCCACCAGGTGGCCAGTTCGAGATCTTCTGCGATGGCGTTGGCGCCGTTGTAACCGGGTGCCGCGGAGACCGAGCCGCCGGGGTGGCTGCTGGCGCCGCACAGGTAGAGGCCGTCGATCGGGGTGCGGTACTGCCCGAGCTCGGGAACCGGCCGGTTGCCGCCCAGCTGGGACGCCTCGTACGCCCCCACGTGGTGGCTGCCGCGCACCATGTTGACGCAGTGGCGCTCGATGTCGAGCGGTGAGAAGACCCGCTTGCCGAGGACGGCGCCCCCCGTGAGGTTCGGGGCGTACTCGCTCCACTCGGCGAGCAGGCGCTCCCCGACCTCCTCGCGCCGGTCGTCCCAGTTCGCCGCGTCGCCGCCGAGGTCGTACGGGGCCCACGGCCACCAGAACGCCACGTGCTTGCCGTCCGGGGCGTAGGAGGGGTCGAACAGGGACGGGCACGCGCCGTTGCCGGCCAGCCGGTCGGGTAACCGGCCCTGGTGGATCTGGTCGAAGGTGCGGGTGAGCTGCTCGCTGTCGTCGGCGCCGAGCACGACGAGGAACGCCCGGTCGACGTCGGGCTCGAACTCGGCGGCTCGGTAGCGCGGCGGCTCGTCGAGTGCCAGGTGGAGGGTGACGAGGCTGTGCCCGGCCCACCGGTAGGCGGCGACCTTGGCCGCGATGTCCGCGCCGAAGTTCTCCGGCCCCGCCATCCGCACGGTCTGCGGGGCGTCCACGGCGCTGGCCACGAACCGGCGCGCGGTCAGGACGTCGCCGCCGGCCAACCGGACACCGGTGGCCCGGCCGTCGTCGACGAGGATCCGCTCCACGTGGGCGCCGGTGATCACGGTGCCGCCGTGCTCCTCGACGACGGCGCGCAGCGCGCTCGCCACGTTGCCCGCGCCGCCCACGGGCACGCCGAGCCGGGCGATGCGCGAGAGCAGGCGAGGGAAGAAGCCGCCGGTGCCCGGCACGTCCTCGATCGAGATCGCGTGTAAGAACGCCTTGAAGAGCACCCTGACCGGCTCGCTCTCGAAGTTCCTGTCGACGGCCTCGTACAGCGAGAGCGGCATGTAGCTCAGCAGGTCGCGGCCGAGGTCGCCCTTGAGACGCTCGGCGAGCACGGGCGGCGGCAGCGGCCTGGAGTACAGGAACCCGTTCATCAGGCTCCTGGCGGCCTCGGCGTAGCGCTCGTACAGCTCCAGCCAGCGATCGGCGTCGGCCGTGGAGAACCGGGCGAAGGACTCGGCGGTGCGCTTGGCGTCGGTGTAGACCGTGATCGCCCGGCCGTCCCGGAAGATCGTGGCGTGCTGGGTCTCGGGGTAGACGTATCGCAGGCCGTACCGGTGCAGCTCCAGGTCGGCGGGGACCGGACCCTCCTCCAGGAAGTGGTAGCTGCTGTGGGTGTTGTGCCGGAAACCGGGGAGGGTCAGCTCCTGGGTGGCGCACCCCCCGCCCGCCACGTCGTTGCGCTCGACGACGGCGACCGATAACCCCGCCTTGGCGAGGTAGGCGGCGCACGTCAGGCCGTTGTGCCCTCCGCCCACGACGACGCCGTCGAACTGCGACACGTAGCCCTCCCTCCCGGTCTGACTGCAGGTATAGGGAATTGTAAAGAATGATCTATATGGGGACCTCGTGTTTAACAGAGATTCCTCGATATTTCCACATGTACTGGGACTTAGTGGTGCGTATGAGGCGAAGCGGGCGGGGGCCTGCTCCCCGTCCCGCTCCGCGAACTCCTCCGAGGCCGGACCCTCGCCGCAGGTCGCACGGACCGGCCGCGGGCCCGCCCAGGTCTCCGGAAGACCGGTGGTCGGGCGCCCGGTGAGGCGCGGTTCACGCGCCGGGCAGGCCGGCCAGCGCGGTGTCGATGCGCTCCTGCGGGAGCGGGAAGTCCTCCATCTCCCCGGACAGGTAGCGGTCGTAGGCGTTCAGGTCGAAGTGCCCGTGCCCGCACAGCGCGGTCAGGATGACCTTCTCCTCGCCCGTCTCCCTGCAGCGCAGCGCCTCGGCGACGACCTCGGCCAGCGCGTGGGTCGGCTCGGGCGCCGGGACGATCCCCTCGGTCCGGGCGAAGCGCAGCCCCGCCTCGAAGCACTCCGTCTGGGCCCTGGCCACGGCCTCGAACATCCCCAGCTCGTACATGTGCGACAGCAGGGGCGACATGCCGTGGTAGCGCAGACCGCCCGCGTGGATGGGGTCGGGGATGAAGCCGTGCCCGAGGGTGTGCATCTTCAGCAGCGGGGTGAACCCGGCCGCGTCGCCGAAGTCGTAGGCGTAGGTTCCCCGGGTCAGCGACGGGCAGGCCTCCGGCTCGACCGCCCGGATCACCGGGTCCATCCGTCCGGCGAGCTTCTCCCGCAGGAACGGGAAGGTCAGCCCCGCGAAGTTGGAGCCGCCGCCCGCGCAGCCCACGATCAGATCCGGTGCCTCGCCGAACGCGGCCATCTGCTCGATCGCCTCCTCGCCGATCACCGTCTGGTGGAGCAGCACGTGGTTCAGCACACTGCCCAGCGCGTAGCGGGTCTCGGGATCGGACCCGGCCACCTCCACGGCCTCACTGATCGCGATGCCCAGGCTGCCCGGGGATTCGGGGTACTCGGCCAGGATCCCGGCGCCCGACGAGGTCACCGGGGAGGGGCTCGCGTGCACCGTCGCGCCGTACACGCGCATCAGGCTCCGGCGGTGGGGCTTCTGGTCGTAGGAGGCGCGGACCATCCACACCTCGCACTCGAGGCCGTACTGCGCGCACGCGAAGGCCAGCGCCGAGCCCCACTGACCGGCCCCGGTCTCCGTGGTCAGCCGCCTGATCCCCTGCCGGGCGTTGTAGTAGGCCTGCGGGACGGCGGTGTTGGGCTTGTGCGAGCCGGAGGGGGAGCCGCCCTCGTACTTGTAGTAGATGCGCGCGGGGGTGCCGAGAGAGCGTTCCAGCCTGCGGGCGCGGACCAGCGGGGTCGGCCGCCAGAGCCGGTAGACGTCCCGGACGCTCTCGGGGATCGCCGGGAACCGCTCGGCGCTGACCTCCTGCTCGATCAGCTCCGCGGGGAACAGCGGCGCGAGGTCGTCCGGCCCGACGGGCTCCGAGGTGACCGGATGGAGGGGCGGCGGGGGCGGGACCGGGAGATCGGCCACGATGTTGTACCAGTTGCGCGGGATCCGCGACTCGTCGAGCAGGATTCGGGTGGCCTCGGCCATCATGCGCCTCCACGGGATCGGATCCCTCAGTGTCGGATCCGTGACCCACCGTAGTCCAGCCCTGCCCGCCGGCCGGTTCCGGCGTCCGCCGATCCCCCGCGGCGCGATCGTCGCCCCGGCCGGGGGTCAGCGGGGACCTGGGGCGGGCCGCCCGAGCGCCGCGACGGCCAGGTGCCACGGGTACGCCTCGGCGGGGCCGCCGTCCGTCCCCGGGGCTCCGGGCTCGAACCCGCCGGGCCCGAACAGCACCCGCACGCCCTCGGCGCGCAGCGCCTCCACGCTCCGGCGGAACGGCACCCGCGAGGCGAGCGCGCCGTTCACGCACGGCATCACCACGACCGGGATGCCGAGACCGGGCGCCTCGGCCAGAAGCCCGAGGGCGTAGGTGTCGGCGATGCCCTGCGCGAACTTGTTGACGGTGTTGTACGTCGCGGGGGCGACGACGATCGCGTCGGCGCGCGGTGGCTTCGGCTCGTCCGGCTTGCGGGGGCGGCTGCGGACGGGCCGGCCGGTCCGCCGCTCCAGGTCGTCCACGTTGATGAAGTCCAGCGCCGCCGGCGTGGCGACGACCTGGACCGTCCAGCCTCTCTCCTGCGCCGCCGCCACGAGTAGGCCGACCCCTCCGGCGGGCCCCGCGGCGCAGACGATCACCTGCAGCAGGTTCGCGGCCCCCGTCATCCGGCCCCTCCCCTGCCCGCGGCACGCTCGCCGACGCCGGGAGGGAGGTCCGGGGCCAGGTCACCGGTGGCACCGGGCAGGAAATGGTGGAAAGCGTGCATCCCCTCAGTCTCGGCCGCCCCCGGAATCGTGGGCAACGCCGGGCTCCGGGAAGGGGTGCCTCGCCGAACCCGGGGCCGGGTGGGTTCCGCGCGAAAATCATCAGTCACATAACGACCGCAAATGCCGGACACCGTCGGGGAAAGCCGGGGAGAAGCGAAAAGGCCAGCCCGCCCAACTGGGCTGACCTGGCCTTTCGTCATTCGAGAGCGGACGACGGGAATCGAACCCGCGTAGCCAGTTTGGAAGACTGGGGCTCTACCATTGAGCTACGTCCGCGCGAGACGGCGTCAGTCTGGTCTAGACTTCATCCGTTCGTCAGGGCGTAAGCGTACCGGAGTTCCGGAGCGCACGCGTACTCGACCGACCGGGGTGTGGCGCAGCTTGGTAGCGCACCTGCTTTGGGAGCAGGGGGCCGCAGGTTCAAATCCTGTCACCCCGACACGTGGGAGGGCGGGGCCGTCTCCGGTTTCCGGAGGCGGCCCTCTCCGTTCCGCCGGGAGTCCGTGTCCGCCGGACGGCGGTCAGCGGCGGCCGTTGAACAGGGCCCAGACGGCCTTGCCGCCGCGGTTGAGGTGGTCCCAGCCCCAGCGCTGGCTGTAGGTCTCCACGATGTAGAGGCCCCGGCCGTTCTCCGAGACGAAGTCCGGCTCCTTCGGGGTCGGGACTTCGTCGCTGGGGTCGGTCACCGCCAGGAGCACGTGCGGGGAGAGGTGCAGCAGCACCAGCGTGATCGGTGCCGTCTCGGCCCGGTTGGGCGGACACAGAGCGTAACGGACCGCGTTGGTGACGAGTTCCGAAACCACTAGCGCTGCGTCATCGCTGAGTTCCGCCAGCCCCCACCCGCGCAGTGTGGAGCGTGTCACATCCCTGGCCGTCTTCACCGAGTCGGCCTTGCGGGGAAGGGGGCATGCCGTGGCACCGGAGCGATGGGACTCGAGGAGCTCGTCGAAGTCGAGCTGGCGGGTCGCCTGCAGGTAGTCGGCAGCCGGTTTTGGCCCCTCAACCATCCTGCCGGTCCCTCCCGCTGTCATCGTGAGTCTCCGTACGAGTTGAGAGTTTTCAGAGCTTGTGCACCATAAGCCCAATATGCACTAGGCCATCATGGGTCACCGGAACGCCCGCTGCAAGACCCAAATGCACGTGCAGTTGCAATGTGCAGCCGCATGGGCGGTTACGACGGCGACTTGGCGAATTGGGCTCGAACTTGAGACCTTGTCATTGCGGCCGGAAGTAGTGACACTGTGTGCGCTGGCCCAAGTACAGAGGGAGGCGAAGTGACGCAGATCCAACCGGGGTCAGGTCCCACAGCTCTGCGTATTCTCTTGGGCTCCCAACTGCGTCGCCTGCGCGAGGCCAAGGGCCTGTCGCGCGAGGAGGCGGGCCATCTGATCCGCGGCTCCGAATCCAAGATCAGCAGGATGGAGCTCGGGCGGGTCGGTCTGCGGGAACGCGACGTGGCCGACCTGCTCACCTTCTACGGGGTGGAGGACGGGGCCGCCCGCTCCGCGATCATGGATCTGCTCCAGCGGGCCAACGAGCCCGGCTGGTGGCACCGCTTCAACGACCTGCTGCCGTCGTGGTTCCAGACCTACGTCGGCCTGGAGGAGGCCGCCTCCCGGATCCGCACCTACGAGGTGCAGTTCGTCCCCGGCCTGCTGCAGACGAAGGAGTACGCCAGGGCGGTCATCACCGCGGGAAGTGCCGGCGTCACCCCCGAGGAGATCGCGCGCCGCGTGGACCTGCGGATGGAGCGGCAGCAGGTGCTCGGCCGCCCTGACGGTCCCTTCTTCTGGGCGGTCATCGACGAGGCTGCGCTGCGGCGTCCCATCGGCGGCACCGAGGTCATGCGGGCCCAGCTGGAGCACCTGCTCGACCTCATGCGACAGCCCAACATCACCATCCAGGTCATGCCCTTCAGCTTCGGCGGACACAGCGCGGAGGGCGGCGCCTTCAGCGTGCTGCGCTTCAACGACAGCGAGCTGCCCGACGTCGTCTACGTCGAGCAGCTCGCCAGTGCCCTCTACCTTGACAAGCGCGAGGATGTCGACCGCTACAGCGAAGTCATGGAGCGGCTCTGCGCGGTCAGCACCACCCCCGGTGAGACCACCGACATCCTCAGAAGGATCATCAAGGAGGGCTGAGCGGCCTTTGGTCGCTCCATGGTGTCGCTCTGCCCTAGACTGGCCAGCGGCGCTGAACACCCGCCGCAGTGGAGCATGCCCTAAGCTCGCATTTCTGGATGGCTGTGCCCGGTGCCGCTTATGTGGGCGCGGCGCGCGAGCTTGCCGCGGTAGCCGTTACGACTTGACGCGCCCGCGATCACTCGAAGCTTGATCAAGGAGACGACCCCGTGAAGACCGCTGTCGAGGAGCTCAGCCCGACCCGGGTAAGGCTCACCGTCGAGGTGCCGTTCGAGGAGCTCGGCGAGAGCCTGCAGGCGGCGTACAAGAAGGTCGCGCAGCAGGTGCGCGTCCCCGGTTTCCGCCCCGGGAAGGTCCCTGCCCGCATCATCGAGCAGCGCTTCGGCCGCGCGGTGGTGCTTGAGGAGACCCTCAACGACGCGGTGCCCAAGCTGTACGGCCAGGCCGTCGACGAGACCGAGATCTTCCCGGTCAGCCAGCCGGAGATCGAGGTCACCAAGATCGAGGACGGCGAGCAGGTCGAGTTCACCGCCGAGGTGGACATCCGCCCCGACTTCGAGGTGCCCGACTACCAGGGTCTCGAGGTCACCGTCCCGGTCGCCGAGGTCACCGACGAGGACGTCGACGCCCAGCTTGACGCCCTGCGCCAGCGCTTCGCCACGCTGACCGGGGTCGAGCGCCCCGCGGCCAACGGCGACTTCGTCATCATGGACCTGGCCGCCGCCATCGACGGCGTCAACATCGAGGAGCAGCAGGCGGGCGACGTCTCCTACGAGGTCGGCGCCGGCTCGGTGCTCCAGGGCCTCGACGACGCGCTCGTCGGCCTGTCCGCCGGTGAGACCAAAGAGTTCACCACCAACCTGGTCGGCGGCAAGAACGCCGGCGAGGAGGCCGTGGTCACCATCACCGTCAAGAGCGTCAAGGAGAAGGTCCTCCCCGAGCTCGACGACGAGTTCGCCCAGCTCGCCAGCGAGTTCGACACCCTCGATGAGCTCAAGGAGAGCATCCGCGAGCAGGCTCGCCGCAACAAGCTGATCGACCAGGTCGTCCAGGCCCGCGAGAAGGCGCTCGACACCCTGCTCGACAAGATCGACATTCCGCTCCCGGAGAGCGCGCTCAAGGCCGAGGTCGACAACCGCAAGCACAACCTCGAGCACCAGATCGCCGACAGTGGCCTGAGCAAGGAGGCGTTCTTCCGCCTCTACCAGACCACCGAGGAGGAGCGCTTCGCGGAGTTCGACGCGAGCGCCGCCAAGGCGCTCAAGACGGGCTTCGTCCTTGACAAGATCGTCAAGAGCGAGGAGCTCGGCGTCAGCGAGCAGGAGCTGACCAACTTCGTGGTGCGCCGCGCCATGCAGATGAACGTCGCCCCGAATGTGCTCGCCCAGCACCTCGCCGACAACGACCAGCTCACCCTGGCCATGGTCGAGATCGTCCGCGACAAGGCCAAGAGCGTCATCGGCGACGCCGCCAAGGTGGTCGACGAGGCCGGCAACGAGGTCGACCTCAAGGCGATCTACGCCGAGATCAACGGCGAGGAGGTCACCGAGGAGCCCGCCGAGACCTCGGCCGAGGCCGAGGCCGAGAAGTAGTCCGCGGCGCGCCGCCTTCCCGGCGCGCACCACGCCCCCGCGGCGAGGAACGCGGCGGGGGCGTCCGCCTTCTGCGTCCCGGCTGCCGGGAGGGGCCGCGCCCGGGAGCCTTCCCCGGCCGGACAACGCTCGGGGACGCGGCTCGCGGGCAGTCCCGCACGGGGGCTTCCCGAGCCGGGGGCTTCCCGAGCCCGGGGGCGGGCCCGTACCGCCCCTGAACGGCCCTGAGGCGGCGTGCTACGGGCTTCCCGGTACCTGGTGAGCCCTCCGTCGGCACCGAGGCGCCCTCGGCCTCCCCGGCGCGCAGACCCCGCCTCGGGTACGCAGGGTCTTCTCACACCGGGCCTCCCGGGCGCGCCGACCCGCCGCCGCCCCTGCGGCGCGGTGCCTCCACGCTCGCCCTCCCGGGCCGGATCCCCGCCCGGCGCCACACCGACGCCGCCCGACCGCAGGATCGGGCGCCCCGTCCGCCGAGCGTCCCCGGACGCCCCGCCCACGGCCGCTCCGCCGGGTCCGCACACTTCGCCGCGTCGCACGGAACACACGGCGAGGCAGGGAACGCCGGACTCCGGCCCGCCGTACGAGCCCGGCGCCGGCCGGGCTCGCGGAGCACGCGGAGTGACGTGGCGAACCCGCTGGGGAGCGGCGGCGAGCATGCGCCGTCAGCGAACAGCACGGTGAGGGGGCATGTCCTGTAGGCGGCGCGCGTTAAGGTCACAAGCAAAGCCAATCGATTACGACGCATCGGAAGGTGACGCTGTGACCAGCCCGCCGACCTTCTACCAGCCGACCGGCTCCGGGCCCGAGTCGATGAGCCAGCCGAACGGCTCGTTCAGGCTCGAAGACCAGCTCTATCAGCGGCTGCTGCGTGAGCGCATCATCGTGCTGGGCACCCAGGTCAACGACGAGATCGCCAACCGAATCTGCGCCGAGCTCCTCCTCCTCGCGGCGGACGACTCGGAGCGAGACATCTGGCTGTACATCAACTCGCCGGGCGGTTCGGTGACCGCCGGTATGGCGATTTACGACATGATGGAATATGTGCCTAACGATGTGTGCACGGTCGCCATGGGCCTGGCCGCCTCCATGGGGCAGTTCCTCCTGTGCGCCGGTGAGCGGGGCAAGCGTTACGCCCTGCCCCACGCCCGCATCATGATGCACCAGCCTTCGGGCGGCATCGGCGGCACCGCCGCCGACATCGCCATCCAGGCGGAGCAGATGCTCTACGTCAAGAAGACCCTCGCCGAGCGCATCGCGTTCCACACGGGTCAGCCGCTCGACCAGATCGAGGCCGACTCCGACCGCGACCGCTGGTTCACGGCCGAGGAGGCCAGAGACTACGGCTTCATCGACCACGTCGTGCGCAGCGCTCGGCAGGTGCCCTCCGCGGGCGCCGTCTCCTGAAGGGGCACAAGGTGAGTGAGTTGATCCGGCCGGGAGACATCAACGGCCGTTACGTCCTTCCGTCCTTCACCGAGCGCACGTCATACGGCATGCGGGAGATGAACCCGTACGCCAAGCTCTTCGAGGACCGCATCATCTTCCTCGGCGTGCAGGTGGACGACGCGTCCGCCAACGACGTCATGGCGCAGTTGCTGACCCTGGAGTCGCTCGACCCCGACCGTGACATCAGCATCTACATCAACTCGCCGGGCGGTTCCTTCACCGCCATGACGGCGATCTACGACACGATGCAGTTCGTCCGGCCGGAGATCCAGACGGTCTGCCTGGGCCAGGCGGCCTCGGCCGCGGCGGTCCTGCTGGCCGGCGGCACCCCGGGCAAGCGCTTCGCCCTGCCGAACGCCCGCATGCTGATCCACCAGCCCTCCACCGAGGGCGGCGGTCAGGGGAGTGACATCGAGATCCAGGCGCGTGAGATCCTCCGGATGCGCTCGCAGATGGAGACGATCATCTCCCGGCACTCGGGCAGGTCGGTCGAGGCGGTCCGCAAGGACATCGAGCGCGACAAGATCCTTGACGCCCAGGAGGCCAAGGAGTACGGGCTGATCGACGACATCATCCCGTCCCGCAAGAAGGTCGCGAAGGCCGTAGCCTCCTGACGAGACACAGCGCACCGGAACGGTGCCCAATCGGGCACGTTCCGGTGCGACTCGCCGCTAGGGGGCTCACTGAGGGCTCAGAAGACGGTAACGTCGAAACCTAAGCGGGATGACTTTTCGATCGGGTATCGGGCCGGTCGGAAGAAACGGACCGCGGTAGCCAGGGCGGTCCCACGCAAAGGAGTATCTGGGGTGGCACGCATCGGCGACGGGGGAGACCTGCTGAAGTGCTCTTTCTGCGGGAAGAGCCAGAAGCAAGTCAAGAAGCTCATCGCCGGACCCGGCGTATACATCTGCGATGAGTGCATCGACCTCTGCAACGAGATCATCGAAGAGGAGCTCAGCGAGTCCTCCGAGCTCAAGTGGGACAGCCTGCCCAAGCCGAGGGAGATCTACGAGTTCCTCGACGCCTACGTCATCGGTCAGGACCAGGCGAAGAAGGCTCTCTCGGTGGCGGTCTACAACCACTACAAGCGGGTGCAGTCCGGCGAGCGCGGGCGTGACGACGGCCTCGAACTGGCCAAGTCCAACATTCTGCTCCTGGGCCCCACGGGTTCCGGCAAGACACTGCTCGCCCAGACGTTGGCGAAGATGCTGAACGTGCCGTTCGCCATCGCCGACGCCACGGCCTTGACGGAGGCGGGCTACGTGGGCGAGGACGTCGAGAACATACTGCTCAAGCTGATCCAGGCCGCTGACTACGACGTCAAGAAGGCCGAGACCGGCATCATCTACATCGACGAGGTCGACAAGATCGCTCGCAAGAGCGAGAACCCGTCGATCACCAGGGACGTCTCCGGTGAGGGCGTCCAGCAGGCCCTGCTGAAGATCCTGGAGGGCACCACCGCGAGCGTGCCCCCGCAGGGCGGGCGCAAGCACCCGCACCAGGAGTTCATCCAGATCGACACCACCAACGTGCTGTTCATCTGCGGTGGCGCCTTCGCCGGCCTCGAAAAGATCATCGAGTCCCGGATCGGCCGCAAGGGGATCGGCTTCAACGCCGTCATCCGCTCCAAAGAAGAGATCGACAGCTCCGACATCTTCGGTGGCGTCATGCCCGAAGACCTGCTGAAGTTCGGCATGATCCCCGAGTTCGTCGGCCGCCTCCCGGTCATCACGAGCGTGCACAACCTCGACCGCGACGCGCTCATCCAGATCCTCACCGAGCCGCGCAACGCCCTCGTCAAGCAATACCGCCGCCTGCTCGAGCTCGACAACGTCGAGCTCGAGTTCACCGACGACGCGCTGGAGGCCATCGCCGACCAGGCGATCCTGCGGGGCACCGGCGCCCGGGGCCTACGCGCGATCATGGAGGAGGTTCTCCAGTCGGTGATGTACGAGGTGCCGTCCCGGCAGGACGTGGCGCGCGTCGTCATCACCCGTGAGTCGGTGCTGGAGCACGTCAACCCGACGCTCGTGCCGCGAGACCAGCTCAACAAGCAGCAGCGGCCGCCGCGCGAGAAGTCCGCGTAGGCCGTAGCGGGCCTCGCACCACCGGCGCCCCCGCGGGATCCTCCCCGCGGGGGCGCCGCCGTCTCCGGGCCGCCGGGCGCAGAAGGGCGTCTCCAGGTCCCCCCGACCCCGGCGTCCTCGCCGGAGTCACGGCGTGACGGGTGTCGGGCGTGCCGCGATTCCACTCGCCGGGAGGGCCGGGAGAGCGGCCCGTGGACAGGGAACGCGCGGACATCCCTAGACTTGGACATCGTGACGACGCCAGAGCTGCCTACCCAGTACACACCCGCCGACGTGGAGACCCGGAGCTACGAGCGCTGGGTATCGGAGGGATACTTCGCTGCGGACCCCAGCAGCGAGCGCGAGCCCTACAGCATCGTCCTCCCCCCGCCCAACGTCACCGGCGTGCTGCACATCGGCCACGCCCTCGACCACTCGATCCAGGACGCCCTGACCCGTCGCGCCCGCATGCGCGGGCAGGAGACGCTCTGGCTGCCCGGCATGGACCACGCGGGCATCGCCACCCAGAACGTCGTCGAGCGTGAGATCGCCAAGGAGGGCCTGTCCCGGCACGACCTCGGCCGCGAGGCGTTCGTCGAGCGCGTGTGGCAGTGGAAGGAGGAGTCCGGGGGCCGGATCCTCGGCCAGATGAAGAAGCTCGGCGACGGCGTCGACTGGTCGCGCGAGCGCTTCACCATGGACCCCGGGCTCTCCCGCGCCGTCCAGACGATCTTCAAGAAGCTCTTCGACGACGGGCTCATCTACCGCGCCGAGCGCATCATCAACTGGTGCCCGCGCTGCCTGACCGCGCTGTCGGACATCGAGGTGGAGCACAGCGAGGACGAGGGCGAGCTCGTCTCGATCCGCTACGGCGACGGCGACGACTCCATCGTGGTCGCCACGACGCGGGCGGAGACGATGCTCGGCGACACCGCCGTGGCCGTGCACCCCTCTGACGAGCGTTACCGGCACCTGGTCGGCCGCGAGGTGGAGCTCCCGCTCACCGGGCGGCGCATTCCGATCGTGGCCGACGAACACGTCGACCCGACGTTCGGCACCGGGGCGGTCAAGGTCACCCCGGCGCACGATCCGAACGACTTCGAGATCGGGCGCCGCCACTCGTTGCCGTCTCTGACGATCATGGACGAGCGTGGCGTGGTCACCGCCCACGGCCCGTTCGAGGGCCTCGACCGCTTCGAGGCCAGGCCCGCGGTGGTGGCCGCACTGCGCGCCGAGGGCCGGATCGTCGCGGAGAAGCGGCCCTACCTCCACTCCGTCGGCCACTGCTCGCGCTGCAAGACCGTGGTCGAGCCCCGGCTCTCGCTCCAGTGGTTCGTCAACGTCTCGCCACTGGCGAAGGCCGCCGGAGACGCCGTTCGCGACGGCCGCACGAAGATCCACCCGCCGGAGCTGGCCAAGCGCTACTTCGACTGGGTCGACGACATGCACGACTGGTGCATCTCGCGGCAGCTGTGGTGGGGGCATCGCATCCCCGTCTGGTACGGGCCGGAGGGCGAAGTCGTCTGCGTCGGTCCCGACGAGGAGGCTCCGGAGGGCTACGTCCAGGACCCCGATGTCCTCGACACCTGGTTCTCCTCCGGGCTGTGGCCGTTCTCGACCCTCGGCTGGCCGGAGCGGACACCGGAGCTGGAGAAGTTCTATCCGACCTCCGTCCTCGTGACCGGGTACGACATCCTGTTCTTCTGGGTCGCCCGGATGATGATGTTCGGCCTCTACGCGATGGACGGCGAGCCGCCGTTCCGGACCGTGGCACTGCACGGCATGGTCCGCGACCAGTACGGCAAGAAGATGTCGAAGTCGTTCGGCAACGTCGTCGACCCGCTCGACTGGGTCGAGCGCTTCGGTGCCGACGCCACCCGCTTCACGCTCCTGCGCGGCGCCAACCCCGGCTCCGACGTGGCGATCAGCGAGGAGTGGGCCGGCGGCTCGCGCAACTTCTGCAACAAGATCTGGAACGCCACCCGCTTCGCCCTCATGAACGGGGCGACGACCGGCGAGCTCCCCACCGAGGAGCTGACCGCCGCCGACCGGTGGATCCTCTCCCGGCTCCAGGAGGTCGTGGCCTCGGTGGACGCCGCGTTCGAGGAGTTCGAGTTCGCCAAGGTCTCGGACCTGCTCTACCACTTCGCGTGGGATGAGGTCTGCGACTGGTACGTGGAACTCGCCAAGACCCAGCTGGCCGCCGGGCAGGAGCACACACGCCTCGTCCTCGGGCACGTCTTCGACGCGTTGCTCCGCATGCTCCACCCGTTGGTGCCGTTCGTCACCGAAGAGCTGTGGCGGGCGCTCACCGAGCGTGAGTCGATCGTGGCCGCTTCCTGGCCGGTGGCCGACGAGTCGCTGCACGACCCCACGGCGGAGGAGGAGCTCCTGGCCGTCCAGGGACTGATCACCGAGGTGCGCAGGTTCCGTTCCGACCAGGGACTCAAGCCCGGCCAGCGGGTCGCCGCCCGCTTGTCGCTCGCCGGCACGGCCCTCGCCGCGCACGAGGCGGCGATCCGCTCACTGCTCCGGCTCGACCAGCCGTCGGAGTCGTTCGCGGCCACCGCCCGGCTCGACGTGGGCGGGGTGACCGTGGAGATCGACACTGCGGGCACCATCGACGTGGCCGCCGAACGCAAGCGGCTGGAGAAGGACCTCGCAGCGGCGCGTAAGGAGGCGGCACAGGTCGCGGCCAAGCTGGGCAACGAGCAGTTCATGGCCAAGGCGCCTGACGCCGTGGTGAGCAAGGTCCGGGCCCGCGCGGAGCAGGCCGACCAGGACATCGCGCGGTTGCTGGCCCAGCTCGAAGCGCTGCCCACCGGCTGACCCTCGCGGCCGTCCCGCGGGATCGCCGCGAGGACCAGCCGCGATGAGGACGACTGCTCGGAGCCTGGAGTCGCTGACTCCAGGCTCCCGCGTTTGAGGGCCGGTGACTCAGGGAAGACCTAGTTCTTACCGGGAAGTCGGGCATCGCAGCCCTCGGAGGCTGCTAGAGTTTTCCAGGCGGGGCTGAGGCCCTGCACCCTCCTCTGACTCTTTCTCCGTACCGGGAATAGGTCGCGCCAGAGCGCGGTTTCATCATGAACCGATGCCTCCGGGTGGACAAGACCGGAATGTTGA
>NZ_BAAAVI010000091.1:0-28751 GCF_039534445.1 Streptosporangium fragile
AACCCCGGCCACTCACCCCAGCACCACCCGAGGGGCCCGGCACACACCGGGCCCCTCGGCCTTTGACCACCGATGCCGCCGACACGGCACCGGCTTCACATAGATGCGACGAGGGGCCCGGCACGCGCCGGGCCCCTCGGTTTTTCCGGTTCGTCTCCTCTGCTCTTCCGGCTCGCCCCGGCCGCCACCCCGCCGTCCGGTGAAGGCGCCGACGGTCGATCAGTCCGCTTGCGAGAGAAGGCTTCTGCGACTGTCGATGTGAGGTCTCAGGACATGCTTGACCTCTCAGTCTCAGGACATGGTTGACATCGTTAGCTCGACTGAGTGTCCTTGCCGCGGACGTAGAGCCGGGTGATGGGTGTGAGGTCTTTGCGCGGTTTGATGGCAATCTCCTCCTCGCCGTGCAGGATCCGGAAGTGGGTGTCTTCGATGACGACAGTGACGAGCTTGCCCGCGTGACGCGGGCCGAGTTTGATCGCTTGTCTGGCAATCATGATTCGCCCGCTGGCGTGAACGCGCCGCTGCGCACGGATCGATCCCGCGGGCAGCGGAGGCGGCGGCAGCGGGGTTGCCGCTGTTCGTGCTCCGGGTAGACCAGCCAGGTGATCGGGACTGACCGGGCAAGGCCAGGTGCCGACCAAGGCGCCGTCGGCGATGGCGTGCATGAGGTGACCGTCCAGCCGCATCGTGACCGAGCGCCCAGCCAGCGCGAAGGCGACCTGGCACTTGGTGCCGGCGATCTGGACGTGGCCATCGCGATGCACTTTGCGCTCGACCTCAACGGCCTGACCCGCGGCCACCACCAGGCGGCCGTTGAGGCGCGGCAACGCCGCCGGGGCGGGTTCGGCTCCGCCCGGCCGGGCACCGCGCATGACCAGATAAGCCAGGTCCTCGGGCAGCAGTCGTGAGGCGACGGTGCGCACCCGGTGCCCGTCCAGCAGCAAGTGGATGCTGCGCAGATCGGCCCAGAAGGTCAAGGTCCGGCCGGCCAAGCCCTGGTTCACCCCGACGCGCTGTTTGCCGGGCAGCAGGGTGATCTGCCCGCTGGGCGGGACACGGACGTCGAACTCCACCGCCCCGGCGGGCAAGAACGCAGATGCTGGTTCGACCACGTCGATCCTCACCGGCGGTGAGGACATCGGCTCCTGGTGAGGTTGAGCGGATCCGGACGGCACGGCGTCGTCACGGGTGGGGCCGTGAGGCCGGAACACGCTGGCCGGGGTGGCCATGTTCAGCGCCTGGTGCGGCCGGGCGTGGTTATAGGTGTGCACCCAGGCGTCGATGGCTTCCTGGGCCGCGGCCATGGATTCGAACGGGGCCACGTGATCCAGCAACTCCTGGCGCAGGGTCTTGTGGAACCGTTCGATCTTGCCGGTCGTGGTCGGTGAGCGGGGCTTGGTCAGCCGCTGGGTGATGCCGTTCTCCCGGCACACCCGCTCAAAGAGCACCTCGACGGGCTGCGGGCGGATGTGCCGGCCGGTGAACTGCTTGCCGTTGTCGCTGAGCACTTCAAACGGGACGCCGTAGCGGCGCATCGCCGCGGTGAACGCCGCACACACCGCTCGCCCGGACGGGACGGCCACCACCGCGGCGATCACTATGAAGCGGGAGTGGTCGTCGATGCCGGTGACCATCTTGCATTCCCGGCCGTCGGCCAGTGGCACCCCGCCGACCAGGTCGAGCTGCCACAGGTGCATCGGCGCCTCGCGCTGCCAGCGCCGATAGGTGCGCTTGTGTTCTTGCTGCTGAGCCACGACGAGCCCATTACGGGCCAGCACCCGGTGCACCGTTGCCCGGCCGGGCACCCGTTCCAGCTCACAGGCGCCGAGCTCATGCGCGATCCGCTGAGCACCCCAGCGCGGATGCCGGCGCCGCATGTCACAGATCAGCGCCTCGACCTCGGCCGGCAGCCGGGTCGGACTGGTGCGGGGCCGCCGTGAACGATCGGCCAGCCCGGGCATGCCCTCTTGCTGAAAGCGCTGCCGCCAGGTGTGCACCGACTGACGGGAGGTCCCATACCGGGCTGCGACTTCCCCGATCGGCGAGCCCGCCAGCACCTCGCGTACCGCGCGATAGCGGTACTCAACCAACGCCTGCTCGTCCACGCTCGCCACCCGTGTGGAGATCGTCCTGACCGTCTTCTTGGCGAGCATGATGCCGTGCAGTCGTCAAGCATGTCCCGAGAACGACTGGTTAAGCATGTCCCGAGACCTCACATCGACACTCCACCGGCCCAGGGGTTTCGGAGGTCTGCACCAGGCCTCGGGTCTTCACGGGTCCGGCCGTTCGGGTGAGCCTCGGTCGCTCGGGTGGGCTTCGCCGGCCCGGGGGATTCGGGGGGTTCGTTTCCCAGGGAGCGCTGGGCTCGGGCGCGCTCTGGCCGGCTCCCGGCCTCAGCCCCGGGCCTCCCAGGGGTTCTACCGTGTGGAGTTCTGCCGTGTGGGCAGGGCCTTCCCGCATCCATGCTCCACGTGAGCTCATGCTCGCGCTCCATGTGGCTTCTCGGGTCCACGGTTTCAGAAGGGCCCCAGCAGGCTACAAGTCATCGCTGGCACTCTTCTCGGCATGGCTGACCCACAGCATGTCCTCGTTCCGATTCTCAGGGCAGGCACCTCTACACGGCATTCATGGGCAGGCGCCTCGGCGCCTGGGTCGTCGATCTGATCGCCCTCTTCGTCATCATGCTTCTTGTCGCGTTGCTCTACACGAGATTCACATACGCGACAGGTCCGGGTGCCGGCCCTCATCTGCTGGATGATCTCATCCTGCGGCTCATCGGTATCGTCATCGTGGTGCTCTACGAGCCCGTGATGACCGGTCTGTACGGTGGGACGTTCGGCAAGATCGTCGTAGGGATCAGAGTCGTCCACGTGGACACCGGCGAGCCGGTCATGATGGGCGCGTCCTTCGTCCGGTACATCTGCATCGTGGTCATCGGTTTCGTCACCTCGCTCCTCCCGCAGGCCGCCGGGAGCATTCTCTGGCTCCTCTGGGCGTTGTCGGCTTTCTTCGACCGCAGCGGTTATCGTCAGGCGTGGCACGACAAGGTGGCGAAGACCTGGGTCGTCGATCGCTGACGAGGTCCTGTCTCTCTGCTCTCTCTGCGATGACCTCCTGTTCCTCTGCCCGGCCGCTGTTCCGGACGGTCGGTGGGGGAGGGAGCCCGCCGCGGAAAATCCTTTCGGGAGCCTGGGGCTTTCGGGAGCCTCGGGAGGGCCTTTCCCGGAAACGTTCCGCCGATCGGCGGCGGATTCAAGGAGCCTGTCCCCTCATGGATACTCACGCGCTGCGAGGTCTGTGTTCTTTCAGCTTTATAGGCCAGTCCGGAACCTGCCGGAGAGGTCAGTAGGCTGGGAACGTGGATTACCGAGCGGTTGAACAAGCGATCATGGAACGCGGCGTCGAGTGGAACTTCGATCCCAGCCTCGACCGTATCGCCGCGCTTATGGACGTGCTCGGTTCCCCGCAGCACTCCTACCCCGTCGTCCACGTCGCCGGCACCAACGGCAAGTCGAGCACGACGCGGATGATCGAATCTCTCCTGAGAGAGCGCAACCTGCGCGTGGGCCGGTTCACCAGCCCGCATCTCGTCTCCATGCGGGAGCGCATCTGCGTGGACGGCATGCCGCTCAGTGAGGAGCGCTTCGTCGAGGTCTACGAGGACATCGCGCCGTACCTGCAGATGATCGACGCCCAGGGGCGGAGGCTTTCCTTCTTCGAGACTCTCACCGCGATGGCCTTCGCCGCTTTCGCCGACGCCCCCGTGGACGTCGCGGTCATCGAGACGGGCATGGGCGGCAGTTTCGACGCCACCAACGTCGCGGACGGCACCGTGGCCGTCATCACCCCGATCTCTCTCGATCACGTCGACTACCTCGGCCCCGACGTCGAGACGATCGCCGGTGAGAAGGCGGGCATCATCAAGCCCGGGGCGACCGCCGTGTTCGCCCAGCAGGAGCTTTCCGCCGCGACGGTGCTGATGCACAGGGCGAGTGAGGTCGGTGCCACCGTGGCGCGGGAGGGGCTGGAGTTCGGCGTGCTGGGCCGCGAGCTCGCCATCGGCGGGCAGATGCTCCGGCTCAAGGGGCTCAAGGGAACCTACGAGGACGTCATGCTCCCGCTGTACGGGGCCCACCAGGCGAGTAACGCCGCTTGCGCGCTGGCCGCGGTGGAGGCGCTCACCGCCGGGGACGACCCTCTCGGCGACGAGGTGGTGCAGCAGGGGTTCCTGCAGGTGCGTTCGCCGGGCAGGTTGGAGGTCGTGCGGCGGGGTCCCACGGTGCTCGTGGACGCCGCACACAACCCCGGGGGCGTGCAGGCCACCCTGGAAGCGGTCCGGGAGTCGTTCGACTTCGCCAACCTCATCGGCGTGGTGGCCGTCTTCGGTGACAAGGATGTCCAGAGCATCCTGGAACTGATGGAACCGATGATGGACGAGATCGTGGTGACTCGGAACTCCTCACCCAGGTCCATGGACGTGGACGACCTCGCCGCGCTGGCCGAGGAGATCTTCGGCCCCGACCGGGTCCATCAGGTCGAACGGCTGGACAACGCGATCGATCTGGCGATCGGCCTTGCCGACGCCATGGGGGAGTTCAGCGGAACCGGGGTGCTGATCACCGGTTCGGTGGTCACCGCCGGCGACGCGCGGTTGCTGCTCAGGGCGGACGAGGCGCGGTGAGCGGCGCGGTGGGCGTTGCGCACGCTGGAGGGCCGGCGAGTGCCGCGTACGCGGGACGGCCCGTGAACGCGGTGTGTACGGGACGACGGAGGAGAGGCGAGAGATGATCACGGTCACCCCGGGCATGAGACGCCTGTGCGCCAGCGTGCTCGGCATGGAGGCGATAGTCGTCGGTCTCATGACGCCGGTGGCCATCAACACGCAGGGTATCCAACCCGCCGTCGCGGCCACCGTCGGTCTCGGCCTGGCGCTCCTCTGCGTGGTGGTCATCGGCCTGCTCAAGCACCCTGTGGCGTACATCGTGGGGAGTGTGGTCCAGGTGCTGGCCATCGCCTCGGGGGTCATGGTCCCGACCATGTTCTTCCTCGGAGCGATCTTCGCCGCGCTGTGGATCACGGCGATATTCGTCGCTCGCCGTGTCGAGGGCGTGACTTCTCGCTAAAGTCGGCCAACATGGCCGTCCCTCCCATCCAGCCGACCCGGGCGGTGGCAGCCGGGCCCGCGGGCCTGGTCCGCGTACTCCGCGCCACCCTGCTGCCCGACGTCGTCCTAGGACTGCTCGTCGCGATCGCGCTGCCGCTGGCGATCGTCGCCATTCCCAACACCATCTCCGTGGTCGCGGCCCTCCTGCCGCCCGGCGTCTCGCAGATCGAGATGATCCGGGCCCACGGGCTGGCGCTTCCCGCGATGGTCCTGACCGTGCCCGTGGCCGCCGTGGCCGTGCGCCGGACGAGGCCCGGGCTTCTCGTGGTCGCCGGGCTGGCTCTGGTCGCCGTCGCCGACGCCGCCGGGGGGTACGCCGGCACCACGGCCGTGGTGGGGGCTCTGAGAGCCCTGCACGGAGTGGGCGCGGGCCTGCTGGTCCCGGCCACCCTGATGGCGGTCTGGGGGCGCTCCCAGGCTCTCAGGGCGGTGTGGGCGGCCGCGCTGGCGGTGAGCCTGGTGGCGGCCCAGGCGCTCGCTCTGTGGCCGCTCGACGAGGCCGAATCCTGGCGGGTCACCCTCCAGCCGTACCCGATGCTGACCGGTGTGGCGCTCGTGCTGGCCGCGCTCCACCTCATGTTCTGGCTGAAAGAGGGGGAGAGACCCGGTCCGGCCCCGGCGGCGGGAGGGCACCGACGCCCCCTGCTGGCGGCCGTGCCCGCGGCCGGCATCGCCGCCCTCGCGCTGGGCAGCACGTTCGACTGGCCGGTGGACCGGGTGGTCATCGCGGCGCTGGTGTCGGTCCTGGCGCTGCTGGGACTGGCCTCCGTGGGTACCCCGGGGGGTGTCGCCGGTCGTGCGCCCGCCTACGTGATGCTCGGGGTGGGGGTGGTGCTCCTGCCGACCTGCGCTCAGGTCACCTACGTCGAACTCGGTGGGCTGGGAGGCCCCGGCCTGTCGGGGCTGTGGCCCGCCTTCACGATTGCCGGGGCGGCGGGCCTGGCTGCCGCCGTGCTGTCCATCCGGCTGCGCGACGTCGCCGCACCCCTGCTCGCCGCGGGCGGCCTGGTGGCCATGGTGGCCGGTCTGTGCGCGGTCCGGCTGTTCCTCCCCGCTCCCGGCGGGCCGATCCTGATCCTGCCGTTCGTGCTGCTCGCGACGGGCGCTTCGGTGGCGCTCACCGCCGGGCTGCGCTCGCGGGGGGAGGGGGCGGCGCTGTTCGCCCTGTCGTTGCTCTTCCCCGCGGTGCTGGCGGGGTTCCTGCTGGGCAGCGGCGTCCAGGTCGCCCGTTTGAAGGAGGCGAAGACCCCGCAGGCCCTGGTCGACGGGTTCGTGGACGCCCTGCACCTGTGGACGCTGGTCGGAGGCGGCCTGCTGCTTCTGGTGATCGTGCTCGGCGCGATCCTCGCCCGTGTCCCGCCCGGCACCGCGACGGGCGAGGTGGGCGCGATGGACGACGAGACGGCCGCGTCAGGCCCCGGCCTGGAGGCCGCTGACATCCGGGCCACCGGCATGCGGGCCTCCGATACGGGGGCGGCGGGCGTGGTAGGGCAGGGCGGCTCCGTGGCGGGTGCGGCAGGGTGGGCCGGTCCCGTGGCGGGTGCGGTGGGCGGGGCCGGGGTGGTACCGGTCGTGCCGGGCCTCGCTCCCGAGGCGGTGGTGCCCGCGGAGAGCAGGGGCACGTATCCGCGGCCTGAGCAGGAGCCGCCCGGGGAGCCCGTACGGGAGCCGGACCCCGACCAGGAGAAGACCGCGGTGCCGCCGGTGGTGGTGCCGCCGCCCACCCCGTCACCGGAGGACAGTCCGCGGAACGGCCCCGCCCGTCCGTGACGTGACCTCGCCGACCGCGGGGAATCGCGCGAGGGACGGTAAACTTCGCGCGTTTACCGCAGTCCGCGACCTATTCCTGTTCGAAGGAGAACTCCAGTGTCCGAGCGCACCCTTGTCCTGATCAAGCCCGACGGTGTCGCGCGTGGCCTCATCGGCGACGTCATCGCCCGTGTCGAGCGCAAGGGCCTGAAGGTCGCGGCGTTGGAGCTGCGCACCCTGGACGTCGACACCGCCAAGGCGCACTACGCCGAGCACTCCGAGCGGCCGTTCTTCGGCGAGCTGGTGGAGTTCATCACCTCCGGCCCGCTGGTCGCGATGGTGCTGGAGGGCCCCCGGGCCATCGAGGCCTTCCGCGCCCTGGCCGGTCTCACCGACCCGGTGAAGTCCGCCCCCGGCACCATCCGCGGTGACCACGCGCTGGAGATCGGCGCGAACGTGGTCCACGGCTCCGACTCGCCCGAGTCCGCCGCCAGGGAGATCAAGATCTTCTTCCCGGACCGCTTCTAGGCACCGGGCGTCCCTTTCTCTCCAGGCCCTGTCGTCCTCTGGGACGGCGGGGCCTGACGCGTTCGGCCTGACCCAAGATTTTGCTGGGGTAGGACTGCTCATTGCGCTCAAGGGTGGGTGCGTCACGTTACGATTCGAGTGCGTTCCGTAGTTTTCGCCGACGACCCGACGGAAGGAGGGCAGCCTTCCTCATGGGCAGCAATCTTGCTTTTCTCGGCCGTGACATGGCAGTCGACCTCGGCACCGCCAACACGTTGGTCTATGTGAGAGGCCGGGGGATCGTGCTCAACGAGCCGTCCGTCGTCGCGATCAACACCACGACCGGGAAGATCGTGGCCGTTGGCATCGAGGCCAAGCGGATGATCGGCCGTACTCCCGGCAACATCGTGGCGATCCGCCCGCTCAAGGACGGCGTGATCGCCGACTTCGACGTCACCGAGCGCATGCTGCGCTACTTCATTCAGAGGGTGCACAAGCGCCGTCACTTCGCCAAGCCACGCATCATCATCGCGGTGCCGAGCGGGATCACCGGGGTCGAGCAGCGTGCGGTGAAGGAGGCCGGATACCAGGCCGGCGCCCGCCGGGTCTACATCATCGAGGAGCCCATGGCCGCGGCGATCGGCGCGGGACTGCCCGTGCACGAACCCACGGGCAACATGGTGGTCGACATCGGCGGCGGCACCACCGAGGTGGCGATCATCTCGATGGGAGGCGTGGTCACCAGCCAGTCGATCAGGGTGGGGGGCGACGAGCTCGACCAGGCGATCATCACCTTCGCCAAGAAGGAGTACTCCCTCATGCTCGGTGAGCGGACAGCCGAGGAGATCAAGATGGCGATCGGCTCCGCCTGCCCGCTGCCCGAGGAGAGCCACGCCGAGATCCGGGGCCGTGACCTGGTCAGCGGCCTGCCCAAGACGATCGTCGTGTCGGCCGGCGAGGTCCGCAAGGCCATCGAGGAGCCGCTCAACTCGATCGTCGACGCGGTCAAGACCACACTCGACAAGTGTCCACCCGAGCTGTCCGGAGATCTGATGGACCGGGGGATCGCGCTCACCGGCGGCGGAGCGATCCTGAAGGGCATGGACGAGCGGCTCAAGAACGAGACGGGCATGCCGATCCATCTCGTCGACAACGCGCTCGACTCCGTCGCGCTCGGCTCGGGCAAGTGCGTCGAGGACTTCGACGCCCTTCAGCAGGTTCTTGTCCCCGAACCGCGGCACTGATGAAGGACACACGCCGGTCACGGATCAACCTGGGGCTGCTGCTCGCCGCCGCGCTGATCCTTGTGACCGTCGACCACCGCGCCGGGGCGGGCTCCCCGCTGGACCCGCTCCGGGGGGCGGGCAGCACCCTGTTCGGTGCCGTGGAGGGCGCGGGGGCGGGGATCGTCCGGCCGGTCAGCGAGTTCTTCGAGACGATGGCCGATGCCCCCGCGGCCCGGCGGCGGGTGGAGGAACTGCGTGCCGAGAACCAGCGGCTCAGGCGAGACCTGGCGGCGCAGCGCCTCGACCGCAGGCGCTCCGACGAGCTGCGCCGGCTGCTCGGTACGGCGGGGAGCAGCGGATACGCGATCGTGACCGCCCAGGTGATCGCCCGGCGGGGCACGCCCGGGTTCGAGGAGGCCGTCGAGCTCGACGTGGGCCGTGCCGACGGGGTCCGTCCGGAGATGACCGTGCTGAACGCCGACGGCCTGGTCGGGCGGGTGATCCAGGCGGGGCCGGCCACCTCGACCGTGGTCCTGCTCAGCGACCCGGCCTCGGCTGCCGGAGCCCGGCTGGAAGGCAGCAATGAGATCGGTGTGGTGCACGGCGTGGGGGAGAACGGGCGCGTGGTCCGCTTCCGGCTGCTCGACTCGACCGCGCCGATCACCCCAGGCCATCGGATCGTGAGCTTCGGCTCCCAGCGCGGGGTCCCGTACGTGGCGGGGGTGCCGATCGGGGTGGTCGAGCGGGTGGAGGCCACGCCGGGCGAACTGACCCGGATCGCCTACGCGCGGCCGTACGCCGACCTCACCGCGCTCGACGTGGTCGGCGTGGTGGTGCGGGCGCCCCGCCGCGATCCGCGCGACGCGGTGTCCCCCTCCGAACCGCGTGAGACGAAGAAGCCCTCCGCCGGGCGAGAGGGGGCGTGACGGGTGGTGCGCGGTGTGCTGTTCGCGGTGATGCTCCTGCTCGTCATGGTCGTCCAGGTGACGGTCGTCAACCGGCTGCCGCTGCCCGGGGAGGCCGCGCCGGACCTGCTCCTGCTCGCCGTGGTGGGTTACGCGCTGGCCCGCGGCGCCGCGGCGGGGGCCGCGATGGGGTTCGCCGCCGGGCTCCTCAGTGACGTGCTGCCGCCGGTGGCGCACCTGCTCGGGCAGAACGCGTTCGTGCTGTGCCTCATCGGCTTCGTCGCCGGGCGGGCGGTCGAGAGCCACCCGGGCGCCGGGCCGCTCGCGTCGCTGGGCTGCGCGGTCGCGGGTCCGGTGATCGCCGCGGCGGCCGGTGCCCTGCTGAACGACGCGAGGGTCGACCTGGCCACGCTCACCACGGTGCTGCCGCAGGCGGCGCTCTACAACCTGCTCGCGGCGCCGCCCGTGGTGTGGGCGGCGCGCAGGATCGCCGGGGGCCCCGGGATACGACCCGTCCACCACCGTTCCACCGCCTGGCGCGGAGTCGTGCATGAGCGAGGCATGTGGTGAGGGGTTCACGGGGCGTGGCGGTCGAGGACGGTGCGGCGCGTGAGGAGGGGCGGGCATGAGCCGGATGCGGGGGCGGCTGGTCGTGCTGCAGGTGCTGGTGGTCTCGTTGATGACGCTGCTCGCCGTGCGGCTCTGGCAGGTGCAGGTGGTGCGCGGCCCGGAGTACGTGGCGGCCGCGACCGAGACGCGCACCCGCGACGTGGTCGTCCCCGCGGTGCGCGGGCAGATCCTCGACTCCGCCGGGCGGCCGCTGGTGCGCAACCGGACCACGCTGGTCGTCTCGGTCGACCGCACGCGCCTGAACCGCATGGCGGGCAACGGCCGGGCGGTGCTCGACCGGCTGGCCGCGGTGCTCGGCCACCGGCCCGCCGAGTTGCGCGAGCGGATCAGGGCGTGCGGACCGGGTGTCCCCCGGCCGTGCTGGCCCGGCTCGCCCTATCAGCCGATTCCCATCGACGACGACGTCACCACCCGCGAGGCCCTGCAGATCCTGGAGCGGCAGGAGGAGTTCCCCGGGGTGACGGCCGAGGTGCAGGCCGTCCGGGAGTACCCGGGGAACAGCGCGGGCGCGCAGGCGCTGGGTTACCTGCAGCCGATCACGCAGGACGAGCTGGAGAAACGCGACGGTCTGCGGGCGGCGTTCTCCGGGGTGGACCTGGTCGGCAGGGACGGCCTGGAGTCGGTCTACGACGTGCCGTTGCGCGGGACGCCGGGGATGCGCCGGGTGCAGGTCGACCGGCTCGGCAAGGTCATCGGGGTGGAGCGGCACGTGCCGCCGGTGCCCGGTGACACGCTCATCACCAGCATCGACGCCAAGGTGCAGGCCGCGGCGGAGAAGGCGCTGGCCGAGGCCATGAAGAGCGCGCCCAAGGCCGACGGTGCGGCGGCGGTGGTGCTGGACGCCAGGACCAGCCGGGTCATCGCGCTGGCCAGCGCGCCGACGTACGACCCGGCGGTCTGGACCGGGGGCATCTCCGAGGCGCAGTACCAGCGACTGCTGTCCGGCAAGTCGGGTAAACCGCTGGTGTCCCGGGCCATCAAGGGCGAGTTCGCGCCTGGTTCGACGTTCAAGGTGTCGTCGGTGGCGGCGATGCTCCGGGACGGATACCCGCTGCACGGCCGCTACTCCTGCCCGGGGTCCTTCATGGTGGGCGACCGGCCGTTCAACAACTTCCGCGGCATCGGGCTGGGCACGCTCACCCTGCACACGGCGCTGGTGAAGTCCTGCGACACGATCTTCTACCGGGCGGCCTACGAGCAGTGGCTGCGCGACGGCGGGCTCCATCCCAAGGGCAGGACGAAGGAGCCGATGGCGGCCATGGCGCGGGCCTTCGGGTTCGGCCGGCCGACGGGCGTCGACCTGCCGGGTGAGTCTCCCGGGCGCATCCCCGACCGCGCGTGGAAGAAGCAGCTGTGGTCCGTCACCAAGGACGGGAACTGCAGGCGGGCCAAGACGGGCTATCCCGAGGTGGCCAGGAGCGATCCCGGCAGGGCGGCCTTCCTCAAGCGGCTGGCGTACGAGAACTGCCTGGAGGGCTACCAGTGGCGGCCGGGTGACGCGGCCAACTTCTCCATCGGGCAGGGCGACGTGCTGGTGACGCCGTTGCAGCTCGCGGCGGCCTACGCCGCGCTGGTCAGCGACGGCAAGCTGCGCAGCCCCCGGCTGGGCTGGGCGCTGGTGCGCCCCGACGGGACCAAGGTCAAGGAGATCGAGGTGCCGGTGGTGGGCAGGTTGCCGCTCTCCGCCGAGGAACGGGCCTACATCAAGGGGGCGTTGAGCGAGGTCGCCTCCGACGGCACCGCGGCCGGCGCGTTCTCCGGGTTCCCCATGGACGAGGTCAAGGTCGGCGGCAAGACCGGCACCGCCGAGGTCTACGGCAAGGCCGACACCTCGTGGTTCGCCTCGTTCGCTCCGACGGACAAGCCGCGGTTCGTGATCGTGGCCATGGTGTCCCAGGGCGGCATGGGCGGCCAGACCGCGGCCCCCGCGGTGCGGAAGATCTACGAGGCCATCTACGGCTTCACACCCGACGGGAAGCGGACCACCCCGATCCTGCCCGGCGGACGCCCGGCGGCCGAGCCTCCGGTGATCGAGCGGGACGGGACGGTGGCGCGGTGACGGCGGCGCGGCCGGGGTTCTCCGCGGCGGGCCGCGGGAGGGAGGGGTGAACCGGGTGGCGGCAGCGCCGCCGAAGGCTTCGTTCGCGGGCAGGGCGGTGACGGTGCTGTCCGCGGTCGGCCGGATGGACGGTGTCATGCTGGTCGCGGTGGCCGCGCTCTCGGTGATCGGCGCCCTGCTGGTCTGGTCGTCGACGAGGACGTGGGCGTCCGGCTCCACCGGGCTCGTCAAGAAGCACATCCTCAACCTCGCCATCGGAGCCGTGCTGGCCGGGGTGGCGGCGACGGTGAACTACCGGACGCTGCGGGCGTACGCGCCGCTGGCGTACGGCCTCACGCTGGTCGGGCTGTTCCTGGTGATCACTCCGCTCGGCGAGACCGTGAACGGCGCGCACTCGTGGATCATGCTGGGGGGCGGTTTCGCGTTCCAGCCGTCGGAGTTCGCCAAACTCGGCCTGGTGCTGATGCTCGCGATGCTGCTGGCCCGGCCCGCCAAGGGCACCGACCGGCCGCGCGCTCCCGACGTCGGGATCGCGCTGGTGATAGCCGCCTTCACCATGGGGCTGGTGATGCTCCAGCCGGACCTGGGCACCACGATGGTCATCGGGGTGATCACGGTCGGCGCGCTCGTCGTCGCCGGGGTCCGCAAGCGCTGGATCGCGGCGCTCTTCCTCGCCGTGATCGGCGGGGCGGTGGCCGTCTGGTTCATGGACGTGCTGGAGCCGTACCAGATCGCCCGGTTCACCGCTTTCCTGAACCCGGCCAGTGACCCGCGCGGCGCCGGTTACAACAGCACCCAGGCGCTGATCGCGGTCGGGTCCGGGCAGGTGTTCGGCAAGGGACTGTTCGAGGGCGGCCAGACCACCGGCCGGTTCGTGCCCGAGCAGCACACCGACTTCATCTTCACGGTCGTGGGGGAGGAGTTCGGTTTCCTCGGCTCGGTCACCGTGGTGGCTCTGCTCGGCACCATCCTGGTGCGGGGGACGCGGATCGCCCGCGAGTGCGACGACCGGTTCGGCACGCTGGCGGCCGGGACGATCGTGTGCTGGCTGGCCTTCCAGGCGTTCATCAACATCGGGATGACGGTCGGGATCATGCCGATCACCGGGCTTCCCCTGCCGTTCGTCTCCTATGGCGGTACGGCGACATTCGCCAATATGATCGCCATCGGGCTGCTGCAGGCGATCCACATGCGCGAAAAGCGGTTCTAGGCGGCGACATGAGAGCGGCCCGCATGTTCCGGGGGCCCGGATTCTCACTGGCATCGCGTTCGTCAAGCGAACATTCTGGGAACGAAGACGGAACTCGCGATGACGGAGGAGCCGTGATCTCAGAGCTCGCCGAGAGGCAACGCGCACTCGAACTGCTGCGGACCGCGTTCCCCGATTACCGAATCGTGTTCAGCAAGGGCCGTTGGGCCGCGGTGTCGGCGGGTAGCCCGCCGGTCGTGTGGTTCGCCGAGACCGCCAGCAGCCTGTGCGGGCAGCTCTTCCAGGCGCAGCTCCGCAACGGCGGGACGGTGGGGCCCTTCGGAGGTGGGCGTTCATGAGGCGGTGGCTCACCGGGCCCGGTGACGGGTTCTCAGGTCCACCCGGCGCGGGACGGCGCACTAGCGTTGGGGTGTCCCCCTTCACCGGTGTCCCGGAGAGCCGATGACTCAGATCTCCCGCGGCGGAGACCGCGCCGCGCTCGCCTGCGCGACGATCATCCGTAACCGCACCCTGGCCGCCGTCTCCGGGCCGCCGTCCGCGGCCGTCATCCAGCAGATGGTCGACGAGATCCACGCCTGCTGCCCCCAGCAGACCCGGTTCAAGTGCCACAGGCTCGCCCATGGGTGGACCGTGGAGGAGGCCATCGAGAACTTCCACGGCATGTGCGACCGCGAGGGCGTCAAGCGGCGCGGGCTGACCGAGCGCTCGTGGCGGGAGTGGGAGGCGGGCGCGCGGCCCGACCGCGACTACACGGACCTGCTGTGCAGGCTCTTCCGGACCGGGCCGGTCCAGCTCGGCTTCGCCAACGACTACACCCCGGAGGAACTGCGCGCGGTGCCGTCCGCGCCGCCGGCCCTCGACATGATCATGATCGCGGCCGACGAGGCGGGTGCGCACGCCGAGCAGGCGGAGGCCAGCGAGCTGGGCACGGGAGCGTTGGAGCGGCTGCGCACCCAGGTGATCTGGCTCGGCAGGCGTTACGTCTCCGAGGCGCCGCTGCCGCTGTTCGTGGAGATGCGCGAGCTGCAGGAGCGCACCCGCAGGGCGCTGGACAAGCGCATCCACCCAGGCCAGGCCCGGGAGCTTTACTTCCTCACCGGGGCGCTGTGCGGGCTGATGGCCAACGTCAGCATGGACATGGACCGCCGGATCCCCGCCGACACGCTCGCGCGGGCCGCGTGGACGTACGGCAAGATCGCCGGGCACCCGTCGCTGATGGGGTGGGCGCGTGGCATGCAGGCGTCGGTGGCGCTGTGGGACCGCCGCTACGGTGACGCCGCGCGCTACGCCGAGGAGGGTCTGGCCTGTGTCCGCGCGGGATCGGGCGCCACCCGCCTGCACATGCTCAGGGCACGTTCGTACGCGCTGCTCGGCCGGCACGTGGAGGCCTGCGAGGCGCTGCGGCAGGCGTCCGACGCGCGCTCGGCCGCGACCGACGAGCTGCACGACGAGATCGCCGGGGAGTTCGCGTTCCGCCCGGCCAAGGAGCACTACTACGCGGCGGTCACCCACCTGCACCTGGGCGACTCCGCGGCCGCGATCGAGGCGGCGCGCGGGTCGCTCGCCCTGTACGCCTCCGGGGAGCCGGAGAACCGGTCCTACGGGTGCGAGTCGATGGCCAGCGCCCACCTGACGATCGCCCACCTCATGGAAGGCGACACCTCGGGCGCGGAGGAGGCCATGGCGCCGATCCTCGCGCTCCCCCCCGATCGGCGTATCAGCAGCCTGGGGACGACCCTCAGCACCGGCCGCGCCCTGCTCTCCGCCCGGCCGGGAGGAGAGCAGATGGCACGGCAGATCGAGAGTTTCTGCGCCGTGGGCCTGCCGCAGCAGGCCCGGCGCGCGATTTCGGACAGGAGTGGATCATGACGACTGCCGCTGCAGACGGGAGCGGACGATGACGATTGCGGCCGAGGCGGAGGGATCGCTCCTCACCCGGGCGTGCGTGGCGCTCGGCGACGCGTGCCGGCAGGTCGGGCTCGACCTCACCGGCGCCGTGATGATGCGCAACTTCGCCAACACCGTCTACCACCTGCCGGCCGAACGGGCGGTGGTGCGGTTGGCGGAGGCGACCGCGCCCGGCAGGTACGACCGCCTGGTGACCTCGGTCCGCGTCACCCGGTGGCTGGCCGAACAGGGCTTCCCCGCGATCCGTCCGCTGCCCGTCAAGCAGCCGGTCGCCGCCGAGGGGTTCCTGGCGACGTTCTGGCGCCACGAGGAGCACATCGGGCCGCCGCCGGACCCGGCGCAGCTCGGGCCGTTGCTGCGCCGGTTGCACGACCTGCCGCCGGTCCCGTTCGAGTTGCCGACCCACGACCCGTTCGGCGGGGTGCGCCGGGCGATCGACGCGAGCGTCGTGCTGGACGACGGCGACCGCGCCTGGCTGCTCGACCGCTGCGAGACGCTGGCCGAGACCTACTACGAGCGGGTGGAGTTCGTCCTGCCGTACGGGCTGGTCCACGGTGACGCCCACCGCGGCAACATGATCCGCACACTCGGCGGGTTCGTGCTGTGCGACTGGGACGGGGTGTGCGCCGGGCCGAGGGAGATCGATCTGATCCCGACGCTACAGGGTGTCAGGTTCGGGCTCACCGAGCGGCAGCGGGCCAACTTCATCGAGGCGTACGGGTACGACGCGACGACGTGGGCGGGATACCCGGTGCTGCGCGACATGCGTGAGCTGCAGACTCTCACCGCCGTGCTGCGTAACGCGCACCGTGACCGCGCGGCCCACGACGAACTGCGGCACCGGCTGGACTCGCTGCGAGCGGGCGACGACCGACTGTGGCACCCGTTCTAGCCGGATATTCTTGACAGCATGTCTGTCGAGTCGCTGTTTCCCCGCCTGGAGCCGCTCCTGCCCAGAGTGCAGAAGCCCATCCAGTATGTCGGAGGTGAGCTCAACTCGACCGTCAAGGACTGGGACGAGGCCACGGTCCGCTGGGCGCTGATGTATCCGGACGCCTATGAGGTGGGCCTGCCCAACCAGGGCGTCCAGATTCTCTACGAGATCCTCAACGAGCTGCCCGAGACGCTGGCCGAGCGGACCTACGCGGTCTGGCCCGACCTGGAGGCGCTCATGAGGTCCGAGGGTGTGCCCCAGTTCACGGTCGACGCGCATCGGCCCGTACGGGCGTTCGACGTGTTCGGGATCTCCTTCGCGACCGAGCTCGGATACACCAACATGCTGACCGCGCTGGATCTGGCGGGCATCCCGCTGGTGGCGGCCGACCGCGGTGACGACGACCCGATCGTCCTCGCCGGCGGTCACGCGGCGTTCAATCCCGAGCCGATCGCGGACTTCCTCGACGCCGCGGTGCTGGGCGACGGCGAGCAGATCGCCATCGCGATCACCGAGGTCATCCGCGAGTGGAAGTCCGAGGGTTCGCCCGGCGGGCGCGACGAGCTGCTGATGCGGCTGGCCGAGTCCGGCGGGGTCTACGTGCCCAAGTTCTACGACGTCGACTACCACCCCGACGGCCGCATCCGGCGGGTCGCGCCCAACCGGTCGGGCGTGCCGTGGCGGATCCACAAGCACACGGTCATGGACCTGGACGAGTGGCCCTACCCGAAGAAGCCGCTGGTGCCGCTGGCCGAGACCGTGCACGAGCGGTTCAGCGTGGAGATCTTCCGCGGCTGCACCCGCGGCTGCCGGTTCTGCCAGGCCGGCATGATCACGCGTCCGGTCCGCGAGCGTTCGATCACCACGATCGGTGACATGGTCGACGCGGGCGTCAGGGCGTCCGGCTTCAACGAGGTCGGCCTGCTCTCGCTCTCGTCGGCCGACCACTCCGAGATCGGCGACATCGCCAAGGGCCTGGCCGACCGCTACGAGGGCACCAACACCTCGCTCTCGCTGCCCTCGACCCGGGTCGACGCCTTCAACATCGACCTGGCCAACGAGTTCTCCCGCAACGGCCGCCGCTCGGGCCTGACGTTCGCCCCGGAGGGCGGCTCCGAGCGGATGCGCAAGGTGATCAACAAGATGGTCACCGAGGAAGATCTCATCAGGACGGTCACCACGGCCTACACCCAGGGCTGGCGGCAGGTGAAGCTCTACTTCATGTGCGGCCTGCCCACCGAGGAGGACGTCGACGTCCTGGGCATCGCCGACCTGGCCAGGAAGGTCATCCAGGCGGGCCGCGAGGCCACGGGGTCGCGCGACGTCCGCTGCACGGTCTCCATCGGCGGGTTCGTGCCCAAGCCGCACACCCCGTTCCAGTGGGCGGCCCAGGCCGACCACGAGACCGTCGACCGCCGGCTCAAGGCGTTGAAGGACGCCCTGCGCGGTGACAGGGAGTACGGCCGCGCCATCGGCCTGCGCTACCACGACGGCAAGCCCTCGATCGTGGAGGGCCTGCTCTCCCGGGGCGACCGCCGGGTGGGCGGGGTCATCCGCGCGGTGTGGGAGGACGGCGGCCGGTTCGACGGCTGGAGCGAGCACTTCTCCTACCAGCGCTGGATGGACGCCGCGGCCAAGGCCGGCGTCGACATCGACTGGTACACCACGCGCGAGCGCGAGGAGAACGAGGTCCTGCCCTGGGACCACCTCGACGCGGGTCTCGACCGCGAGTGGCTCTGGCAGGACTGGCAGGACGCGATCAACGACGTCGAGGTCGAAGACTGCCGCTGGACCCCGTGTTACGACTGCGGTGTCTGCCCCACGATGGGGACCGAGATCCAGATCGGGCCGACGGGGAAGAAGCTGCTGCCACTGACGGTTGTCTGAGATGGGCGGCGCGTGAGCGCCACCCTCCTTGAAACGACGACCACGACTTGGGAAGGACGACACCACCCTGAAACCCGCTCCCGACGGGCCGCCGCCCGCGCCCGCGGTGCAACGTCTCCGCGTGCGCTACACCAAGCGAGGCCGCCTGCGTTTCACCAGCCACCGAGACATCTCCCGAGCCGTCGAACGCGCGCTCCGGCGAGCCGACGTCCCGGTGGCCTTCAGCGCGGGCTTCTCGCCCCACCCGAAGATCTCCTACGTGGGAGCGGCCGCCCCCACCGGGGTCGCCAGCGAGGCCGAGTACCTTGAGATCAGCGTGACGCGCGAGTGCGAGCCGGACCAGGTCCGGGCCGCCCTGGACGCCTCACTGCCGGTCGGCCTCGACGTGCTCGACGTCGTCGAGGCGGGCACCGGGAGCCTGGCCGATCGCCTGGAGTGCTCGGCGTGGGAGCTGCGGCTGCCGGGAGCCGGCCCCGCCCTCGCCGGGGCGGCGGTCGAGAGGTTTCTCGCCGCCGATCGCGTCGAGGTGGAGCGGCTCACGAAGAAGGGAATGCGCCGCTTCGACGCGCGTGAGGCGGTGCTGAGCCTCGCGGTATTTGAGGGAACTGAGACAACAGCAGGTCAGGCGTCCAGTCAGCCATGTGTCATACTTCGCATGGTTGTACGGCACGCAACGCCTGCCGTTCGACCCGACGACGTTCTTGCTGGAATGCGTCTTGTGGCTGACTTCGCGCCGCCGGTGCCCCCCGAGGTGACCAGGCTGGCGCAGGGCCCGCTCGACGCGCACACCGGCGAGCCCGCCGACCCGCTCGACCTTGACCGCGACATCACGCGCGGCGGCGAGGCGGAACCGGCGGGCAGGCACGTCGGCGGCGACCTATAGGACTTGGCGCCGGGCCCGCGGCCTGGCGGACAGTGAGAGACGAGAGCTCCTGTGCGGCGCGGAGACGCGCCCGGGAGCTGACGGGAGAGCGCCCGCATGCTCGACAACGAGCCCAACGCCGGGGCCAACGGTCCTGGCGAGGATAACCGAACAGAACAGACACGGCCCGCCCCTCGCCGCAGGTCGGCGAGCAGGCCTGCCGGGCCACCGCCGGAGGAGCCCGAGTCCGAGAGCACGGTGATCACTGTGCCGGCCTTCGCCGCGACCGCCGAGCAGGCCGCCGCCGAGCCGGCGCCTTCCGCGCCCGGGACAGCCGTGATCTCCGAGCCGGCCGTGGAGTCCATCGCGGACGTCGCCGCGCCCGTGGCGGAGTCCGTCACGGAGGTTCCGGCGCCGGTCGCCGAGGCCGCCGCGGAGGCGGTCGCCGAGGCGGCGCCCGCGCCGGCCAAGCGCACCCGCGCCCGCAAGGCGGCCGCCGCGGACGGTACGACCACCACCACCCGGCGTACCCGCGCGAGGAAGACGGCCGCCGCCGGGCCGCCTCCCGCATCCGGCGCCGACGCGGCCCCCGAGCAGGCCGCCGTGCCCGTGGCGGAGCCCGTTACGGAGGTTCCGGCGCCGGTCGCCGAGGCCGCCGCGGCGGCGGTCGCCGAGGCGGCGCCCGCGCCGGCCAAGCGCACCCGCGCCCGCAAGGCGGCCGCGCCGGAGGTTCCGGCCGAGCCCGCCCCGGAGCCGGTCCCCGGCGATGCGGTCGAGGCCGAGGCGGAGCAGGCGGCGGACGACCTGCTGCTCGCCCTGCCCGCCGACGAGCCGCTGGACGACGAGCCCGCCGGTGAGGACATCATCGAGGAGCGGCGGCCCGGCCTCTTCTCCGACCCCTTCGGGTTCTCCGCCCGGGAACGGTCCGAGGTGCCTGTGGTGACCTTCCAGGCGCCCGCCGCGGTCTTCCAGCCGCTGTTCCAGGCTCCCGACCAGAACCTGGCCGAGCCGCCGGCCGCGCGCCCCGCGCCGGTCCAGGCGCCCGCGCCCGAGCCGGAGCCGGTGGAGGCCGAGGCCGCTGAGGAGCCCGAGGACGACGAACGCGGCGGCGACGACGAGGCCGGCGGCAGCCGGCGCCGCCGCCGCAGGGGCGGCCGCGGCCGTGGCAAGGCGCGCGACACCGAAGAGGCCGAGGAGACCGAGGAAGAGCCGGCGGAGGAGGAGGCCCCGGAGCCCGAGCAGGAGGAGCCGGTCGAGGCCGGCGGCTCCCGCCGGCGGCGCCGTCGGCGGCGCAGGGGCGTGGACGACCTCGTCGAGGCCCAGGACGACCCGCCGAACACGGTGGTCCGCATCCGCGCGCCCCGCGCCGGTCGCAGCACCTCGGTCGACGAGGTGCAGAGCGTGCGCGGCTCGACCCGTCTGGAGGCCAAGAAGCAGCGCCGCCGGGAGGGCCGCGAGCTGGGCCGCAGGCGGCCGCCGATCATCACCGAGTCGGAGTTCCTGGCGCGCCGCGAGTCCGTCGAGCGCATGATGGTGGTCCGTCGCACCGGTGGCCGCACCCAGATCGCGGTGCTGGAGGACGGCGTCCTCGTCGAGCACTACGTCAACCGCGAGGCGAGCCAGTCGTACGTGGGCAACGTCTACCTCGGCAAGGTGCAGAACGTGCTGCCGAGCATGGAGGCCGCGTTCATCGACATCGGCAAGGGCCGCAACGCCGTCCTGTACGCCGGCGAGGTCAACTTCGACACCGCCGGGCTGGAGGGCCAGCCCAAGCGGATCGAGGTGGCGCTGAAGTCGGGGCAGTCGGTGCTGGTGCAGGTCACCAAGGACCCGATGGGTCACAAGGGTGCCCGTCTCACCTCGCAGATCAGCCTGCCCGGACGTTACCTGGTCTATGTGCCGGACGGTTCGATGACGGGCATCAGCCGCAAGCTCCCCGACAAGGAGCGCACCCGTCTCAAGGGCATCCTGAAGAAGGTCATGCCGGAGAACGCGGGCGTCATCGTCCGCACGGCCGCCGAGGGCGCGTCGGAGGAGGAGCTCGACCGCGACGTGGCGAGGCTCTCGGCCCAGTGGGAGAACATCCAGCGCAAGGCCAAGTCGGCCAGCGCGCCCGAGCTGCTCTCCTCGGAGCCGGACCTGACCATCCGGGTGGTCCGCGACGTGTTCAACGAGGACTTCTCCTCCCTGGTCGTCTCGGGTGACGAGGCGTGGGAGATGATCGACGAGTACGTCCGCTACGTCGCCCCGCACCTTGCCGACCGCCTCACCAGGTGGGAGGAGGACGGTGACGTCTTCGCCGCCTACCGGATCGACGAGCAGATCGCCAAGGCGATGGAGCGCAAGGTCTGGCTGCCCAGCGGCGGCTCGCTGGTGATCGACCGCACCGAGGCGATGACCGTGGTCGACGTCAACACCGGCAAGTTCACCGGCCAGGGCGGGAACCTGGAGGAGACCGTCACCCGCAACAACCTGGAGGCGGCCGAGGAGATCGTCCGTCAGCTCAGGCTGCGCGACATCGGTGGCATCATCGTCATCGACTTCATCGACATGGTGCTGGAGAACAACCGGGACCTGGTGCTGCGGCGGCTGCTGGAGTGCCTGGCCCGTGACCGGACCAAGCACCAGGTCGCCGAGGTCACCTCGCTCGGCCTGGTCCAGATGACGCGGAAGAGGGTCGGGCAGGGCCTGCTGGAGGCCTTCTCCACCGTCTGCGAGTGCTGCAACGGCCGCGGTCTGCACGTATCGACCGAGCCGGTCGAGGGCAAGCCCGAGCCGCGCGGCACCCAGGGCAAGATGGCCGTGGAGAAGGCCGTCGCGGAGAAGCTCGCCAAGGAGGCCGAGAAGGCCGCCAAGGAGGGCGGTCAGGCTGTCGCGGCCGGAGACCAGTCCGGACGTGATACGGTGACAGATGCGCTTGACGACGTCCAGGGTGAGGAGTCGCAGGCCGCACAGGCTTCCGGCCGGGGGCGGAGACGCTCCCGCAAGGCCAAGCCGGTCGAGTAGACCGGCGCCCTGACGTTCCGTCCGGTTCGACCAGGACACCGTGAATCCGGTACCCTGGTGAACCGGTGCGCTCATGGCGTGCCCTGTTCGCGCGCCTACCCGGTACGTCAATCAGTGACCACAGCCGGATGCGGGGCGCAGCATCCAGCGAGCAAGCAGTCAGAAGAAGGGTTCCGCGGTGTACGCGATCGTTCGTTGCGGCGGCAGGCAGCAGAAGGTCTCCGTCGGTGACGTCCTTGAGGTGGACAAGGTCGCCGGCGAGGTCGGTTCCACGGTTTCGCTGCCGACGGTGCTCGTCGTCAACGACGGCGACGTGACCACCGAGGCGGGCCGGTTCACGGTTGCCGCCGAGATCCTCGGCGAGACCAAGGGTCCGAAGATCCGCATTCTGAAGTACAAGAACAAGACCGGCTACAAGAAGCGCCAGGGTCACCGCCAGCGGTACACCCAGGTGAAGATCACTGGCATCAACCAGGCCTGAGTTTCGGGAGTTTTGCGAGATGGCACACAAGAAGGGCGCGTCGTCCACTCGGAACGGCCGTGACTCCAACGCCCAGCGCCTCGGCGTGAAGCGCTTCGGCGGCCAGCTGGTCAACGCCGGTGAGATCATCGTCCGCCAGCGCGGCACCCACTTCCACCCGGGCGACAACGTCGGCCGCGGTGGCGATGACACGCTGTTCGCGCTGACCGCCGGTCACGTGCAGTTCGGCGTGAAGCGCGGGCGCCGCGCGGTGAGCATCGTCCCGGTCGCGGAGTAGATTCGCACCGACAGACGTTGACGACAGGGGTGGATCGCACACAGCGGTCCGCCCCTGTTCGCGTTTTCAGCAGAGCTTCCCGCAGATAGGGGTAGGAGAGCAGACATGCCGGACTTTGTGGACCAGGTGGTCCTGCACATCAAGGCCGGTGACGGGGGACATGGCTGCGCCTCTGTCCACCGGGAGAAGTTCAAGCCGCTGGGTGGCCCGGACGGGGGCAACGGCGGTCGCGGCGGCGACGTGATCCTCGAGGTCGACCCGAACACCGCGACCCTCCTGGAGTACCACCGCCGCCCGCACCGCAGGGCCGACAACGGCAAGCAGGGGCAGGGCTCCAACCGCGACGGCGCCAACGGCGGCGACGTCGTCCTCCCGGTGCCGGACGGCACCGTGGTCAAGGACGCCGCCACCGGCGAGGTCATCATCGACCTGGTCGGCGCGGGCACCCGCTACGTGATCGCCGAGGGCGGGCACGGCGGGCTGGGCAACGCCGCGCTGGCCTCCGCCAAGCGCAAGGCGCCCGGGTTCGCGCTGCTCGGCGAGCCGGGCGCCGAGCTCGACGTGATGCTGGAGCTGAAGAGCGTCGCGGACGTGGCGCTGGTCGGCTTCCCCAGCGCCGGCAAGTCCTCCCTGATCGCCGCGCTCTCCGCGGCCCGGCCGAAGATCGCCGACTACCCGTTCACCACGCTGGTGCCGAACCTCGGCGTGGTCACCGCGGGCGAGACCGTCTTCACCGTCGCCGACGTGCCGGGCCTGATCCCGGGGGCCTCCCAGGGCAGGGGCCTGGGCCACGAGTTCCTGCGCCACGTGGAACGCTGCAGCACGCTCGTGCACGTGATCGACTGCGCCACGATGGAGCCGGGCCGCGACCCGGTCAGCGACTACGAGGCGATCGAGGCCGAGCTGAAGGCGTACGGCAAGCTGGAAGACCGGCCGCGCCTGGTCGCGCTGAACAAGGCCGACGTGCCCGACGCCCGCGACCTGGCCGACATCGTCCGGCCGCTGCTCGAAGAGCACGGCCTGCGGGTCTTCCCGATCTCCGCGGCCACCCACGAGGGCCTCAAGGAGCTCACCTACGCCATGGGGGAGATGGTCGCCGCGGCCAGGGCCGCCGCCCCCGCCCCGGAGCCGACCCGCCTGATCCTGCGGCCCAAGCAGCTCGGCGACACCGGCTTCGCCGTCCGCCGGGTCGACGAGAACACCTTCCAGGTCACCGGGGCCAAGCCGGAGCGGTGGATCCGTCAGACCGACTTCTCCAACGACGAGGCCGTGGGTTACCTCGCCGACCGGCTGGAGCGGCTCGGCGTGGAGGAGGAGCTCCTCAAGGCCGGGGCCACGGCGGGCGCCGAGGTCATCATCGGCTCGATGGACAACGGCTACGTCTTCGACTGGCAGCCGACGCTCAACGCCGAGGCCGTGCACCACGGCCCCCGCGGGACCGACGACCGCCTGGGCTGACGAGAAGACCGTCCGAGGGTCCGCCTTCCCCGCCGGTTCCGTCCGGCCGGCAGGGGAGGGGAGGGCCCGGCAACCCGCTCTCCTCTAGATCATCTTTTGAAAGGTACGTGCCGTGAACTCTGGGCGCGATCGGATCCGTACGGCAGCGCGACTCGTCGTGAAGGTGGGCTCGTCCTCTCTCACGACCCCGCAGGGGACGATCGACGTCGACCGGGTGGACGCCCTGGTGGACGTGCTCGCCGCGCGGCGCGGGAGCGGCACGCAGATCGTGCTGGTCTCCTCGGGCGCCATCGCCGCCGGTCTCGGCCCGCTGGGGCTGTCGGCTCGCCCCCGCGACCTGGCCACCCAGCAGGCCGCGGCCTCCGTCGGCCAGGGCGTGCTGGTGGCCCGCTACACTTCCTCCTTCGCCCGTTACGGCCTGCGCGTCGGCCAGGTGCTGCTGACCGCCGACGACATGATGCGCCGCTCGCATCACGTCAACGCCCAGCGCACACTGAGCCGGCTGCTGGAGCTGGGCATCGTCCCGGTGGTCAACGAGAACGACACCGTCGCCACCGACGAGATCCGCTTCGGTGACAACGACCGGCTCGCCGCGCTGGTCGCCCACCTGATCCGGGCCGACGCCCTGGTGCTGCTCTCGGACGTCGACGCCCTCTACGACGGCGACCCCCGCCGGCCCGGCGCCCGCCGGCTCGGTGACGTGCGTGGTCCCGAGGACCTCATCGGGGTCGAACTCGGCAAGGGCGGCGCGGTGGGCACCGGCGGGATGGTCACCAAGGTGCAGGCGGCCAGGATCGCCACCGGGGCGGGTGTGCCCGTGGTGCTGACCGCCGCCGCGCACGCCGCCCAGGCTCTCGCGGGCAACGACATCGGCACCTACTTCCACCCCGACGGCCGCCACCCGGGTACCCGCCTGCTCTGGCTGGCCCACGCCACCACCGGACGCGGCCGGCTCCACCTCGACCCGGGGGCGGTCGAGGCCGTGGTGGGCCGCCGCAAGTCGCTGCTGCCCGCCGGGGTCACCGCCGTCGAGGGCGAGTTCGCCGCCGGCGACCCGGTCGACCTGTGCGGGCCGCTGGGCCGGGTGGTCGCCCGGGGCCTGGTCAACTTCGACGCCGGGGAGATCCCCGGGCTGCTCGGCCGGTCCACCCGCGAGTTGGCCGCCAGCCTCGGTCCGGAATATGAACGTGAGCTCATCCACCGTGACGACATCGTCATACTGGAGTCCCACGCCTAGTTCTTTTGGAGCGCGAGATGTCCGACGACTTCCTGAAGGTAGCCCTGGCGGCTAAAGAGGCCGCCGCCGAGCTGGCCCCGCTGCCGCGGGCGCCGAAGGACGCCGCGCTCCGCGTCGTCGCCGACGCGCTCGTGGCCGGTGCCGCCGAGATCGTCGCGGCCAACGCCCTCGATGTGGAGAAGGCCAGGGAGAGCGGCACCTCCGAATACATGATCGACCGGCTCCGCCTCGACGAGGCCCGGATCCGGGCCATCGCCGACGCGGTCCGCCAGGTCGCCGACCTGCCCGACCCGGTGGGCGAGGTGATCCGCGGGAGCACGCTGCCCAACGGCCTGGAGCTGCGCCAGATCCGGGTCCCGCTGGGTGTGGTCGGCATCATCTACGAGGGCCGGCCCAACGTGACCGTGGACGCCGCGGCGCTCTGCCTCAAGAGCGGCAACGCCACCCTGCTGCGCGGCTCCTCCAGCGCGTACCAGTCGAACGTGGTCCTGGTCAGGATCATGCAGGAGGCGCTGGCCGGCACCGAGGTGCCCGCCGGGGCCGTGCAGCTGGTGCCGGGCCTGACCCGCGACTCGGTCAAGCAGCTGATGCGGGCGCGCGGCCTGGTCGACGTGCTGATTCCCCGCGGCGGCGCCTCGCTGATCAACTCGGTGGTCGAGGAGTCCACGGTCCCGGTGATCGAGACCGGGGTGGGCAACTGCCACGTCTACGTCGACGCCGACGCCGACGAGGACCTCGCGATCGAGATCCTGCTCAACTCCAAGGTGCAGCGGCCGTCGGTGTGCAACGCCGCCGAGACGCTGCTGGTGCACGCGGCCGTGGCCGACACCTTCGTGCCGCGCGCGCTGGCCGCGCTGGCGGCCCAGGGCGTGACGGTGCACGGTGACGCCCGCGTCGCCGCCTACGGCGACGTGGTGCCCGCGGGGGAGGACGACTTCAGCCGGGAGTACCTCTCCCTCGACATCGCCGCCGCGGTGGTCGACTCGCTGGAGGACGCGGTCGCGCACATCAGGAAGTACGGTTCGGGCCACACCGATGCGATCGTCACCCGGTCGATCAGCGCTTCCCGCCGGTTCGTCGCGCTGGTCGACTCCGCGGCCGTGGCGGTCAACGCCTCGACGCGGTTCACCGACGGCGGCGAGTTCGGCTTCGGCGCGGAGATCGGCATCTCCACCCAGAAGCTGCACGCACGCGGCCCGATGGGCCTGCCCGAGCTGACCTCGACCAAGTGGGTCTACACCGGCGAGGGGCACCTGCGCACCGGCACGGGCACGGTCATCGCCGGGAGTGAAGCCGCTTCCAAGTAGGAGACAAGCAGGGGCCGGTATGCCTGGTGTCATGGCCGAACAGCGCATCGACATCACCTGCCATTCGCCCTCGGCGCCCGAGCGTGTCTGGGCCCTGCTGTCCGACGTCTCCACCTGGAGCTCCTGGGGCCCCTTCGACGCCTCCGGCCTCGAGTCGCCGGGCTCGCCCGAGCCTGACGGCGTCGGGGCCGTGCGCTTCTTCCGGCGTGGCCGGAGGGTCACCCGGGAGCGCGTGATCGTCTTCGACGAGATCCGGCGGCACTTCGCCTACGAGTTGCTGGAGGGCATCCCGGCCCGTGACTACCGCGCCGATGTGACGCTGGAGCCGCTGCCCGGCGGCGGTACGGCCATCCGCTGGCGTTCCCGGTTCCGCGGGCGCCTCCCTGGTCAGGGGCCGGTGGTGAAGCTGGTCCTGCGGCGGTTCATCGACGACCTGGTCCAGCGCCTCGCCCGTCACTGAGTGTTATAGTGTGTCGCTCCATGTAATGACGGTCACTTCGGGTTTGACTGAACTTCATGGAAATCGTGATTGCGGTGCTATTTGTCGCTCTCGTCCTTTTCGGTGTGGACAGGTTGATGCTGTGGCTGGAGGGCCGCGGGCACGTCAACTGGCGCCGCACCGGTCGTCCGGACCTGTCGGCCGAGCCGACCATCGGGCTGGACGGCCTGCTGTCCGACCCGGTCCAGGAACGTACCCGGCGGCCGTGAGGACGATCGCGCGGCGTTCGCCGGGGAAGGAGCGTCTCCCGCCTCCGCCGGGCGCCTCCCGCGCGGCCCGGTAGGGTGCCCGCCCACACCTCCCGCGCGGGCCCAGGAGGGGGCCGCCCACACCCCCGTGTGACCTGCCAGGACTCCGCCGTGCCCGCCGCCGGGCCGGGGGCGGACGCACCGATCTTCCCGGGAGTCGGCGTGCCGTCGGAAAAACGTCACGCCCGCCCGCTATGGTGTGGTCTCCTATGGCTGGAGAGCAGGGGAGCGAGCGGAAGTGAGCGACCCGACAGGCGCAGCGGTCCTTGACCCGTGTGGCCGATGCAGGAGGGCACATGGGTCGTCTCGGCCGGGTCGGTCCCTACACGTTGCTGGAGCGTCTCGGCAGGGGCGGTATGGGCGAGGTCTACCTCGCCACCAGCCGCCGGGGTGACAACGTCGCGCTCAAGGTGCTCCACGACGCCGTCGACGCCGACTCGGAGGCCCGAACACGCCTCGAACGCGAGGTGCGAGCGCTGCGCAGGGTCGAGAGCCCCTACGTCGCCCGCGTCCTCGACGCCGACCTGGAGGGCGACCGGCCCTACCTGGTCATGGAGCACATCGAGGGTGACACCCTCCTGGAGCGGGTGCGCCGCGACGGCCCTCTGCAGGGGAGCGGCCTGCTGGCTCTGGCCCACGGGCTGGCCACCGCCCTGTCGATCATTCACGCGGCCGGGGTCGTGCACCGTGACCTCAAGCCGACCAACGTGCTGGTCGGTGCGGATGATGAGCCCGTCCTCATCGACTTCGGCATCGCCCACGTCCTGGACGCCACCCGGCTCACCGTGACCGGCACCTTCCTCGGCACCCCCGGTTACGCCGCCCCCGAACTGTTCGCCGACGAGCACGTGGGCGAGCCCGCCGACGTGCACGCCTGGGCGGCCACCGTCGCCTTCGCCGCGACGGGCCGGCCTCCTTTCGGCCGGGGCACGGTCGAGGCGCAGATGTACGCGATCCTCAACGGCCACGCCGACCTCGAAGGCGTGCCCGCCTCCCTGCTGCCGCTGGTCCGGGCCGCCCTCCACCGTGAGGCGGCCAAACGCCCCACCGCCGCCCTGCTCGCCGGCCGCCTCACCCGCCTGGTCCGCGCGGCCTCGCCCGATGCCGGGGTCGCGCCGGCAGGGGAGAAGCGGGAGGGTCCTCCCCGGCGCGTCCGCGCCCGGACGGCCGCTCCCGCCCGGGACAGACTCGCCGACG
>NZ_BAAAVI010000092.1:0-24574 GCF_039534445.1 Streptosporangium fragile
GTCAGCTCGCCCAGCCACTCCGGCAGCTCGGCCAGCCGGTTGCCCTGCAGATCGATCCTGGTCAGGGAGGTGAGGGCCCGCATCGACTCGGGGAGGGCGGTCAGCTTGTTCGAGCTCAGGACGAGGGACTCAAGGGCGGTGAGGTTCCCGATCGACTCCGGCAGCTCGGTCAGCCCGGTGGCCCACAGCCTGAGGGTGGTGAGGGCGGTGAGGTTCCCGATCGACTCCGGCAGTTCGGCCAGTGGAACGGCTCCCATTTCGAGATGCTTCAGAGCGGTCAGCTCGCCCAGCCACGGAGAGATGTCGCCGGGTCGGCTGTAGTTCAGGTCGAGCCGGGTGAGGGCGGTGAGCCGGGCCATCGACGCCGGGAAGCAGTCCGGCCCGGCGTACCACATCCTGAGCTTGGTGAGCCGGGTGAGGTCGCCGATCCACTCGGGCATCCCCTCCAGGTCATAGAGGTTGTTCAGGTTGAGGTCCCTGAGCCCGTCGAGCTTGCCCATCGAGTCGGGAAGGCGGCGCAGCCCGGTCACCGAGATGTCGAGGCCGGTCAGCCCGGTCAGCTCGCCGATCCACTCGGGCAGGGCGGTCAGCGTACGGTTGCCCGCGAGGTCGAGCTCGGACAGCGCGGGTAGGTCAGCCAGGAACCGGGGCAGTTCGGCCAGATAGTTGGATCTCAGGTGCAGCACCCGCAGGCCGGGGATCTCGGTCACTTCCTCGGGCACCCGGACCAGTCCCAGATTCGTCAGATCCAGCGTGTCCGACCCCTCCCGCAGGCACTTGTTGACCCGCCGCCGAACGTTCCGCCGCACATGGTCCACCGCCGCCACCCTGGTTCCCCCCTTGCCCGTCGACAGGACGTGATCGGCGGCCACGGTAGCGACGGGAACTTGTGATCCGTTTGTGGATCACTGGCGCATGCCGGCCCGGACACCGAGTCCGCCTCACCCGCGCTGCCCGGCGTTCGTCGCTCAGCCGCCCAGGCGCCGGACCTTGAGCGTGTTGTCCGTCCGGGTGCCCGGCCGCCCGTCGGGGCTCGTCTGCTCGCGCTCGAACTCCTCACTGAGCAGCACCTCCCACTGCCCGTCGGGGAGGTCGAGAGCCTTCAGGACCTCGTCCGGCGTGGGAAGGTGCACATCGGGGTGATGATCGTGCTCCCAGTGCGGGCGGCCCGCGTGCCCGACGACGAGGAGCACCCCGCCCGGCGCGACGGCCGCGGCGGCGGCCCGCAGGATCATGTCCCGTGGCATGTCGTAGGGGGCGTGCAGGTACTGGGCGGAGACGAGGTCGAAGGCCCCGTCGGGGAAGGACACCGCCAGGTCGTGGCGCTGCCAGTCGATCCGGTCGGCGACGCCCGCCTGTGCCGCCTCGTGGGCCGCGCGGTCGAGGGCGACCTGGGAGATGTCGACGGCGGTGACGTGCCATCCCCGGCGTGCGAGCCAGATCGCGTCGGCTCCCTCACCGCATCCCAGGTCCAGGGCTCTGCCCGGGGTCAGCTCGGACGCCTCCCGTACCAGGGCCACGTTGGGGTTCCCGCTCCAGATCCGGTCGCTCTGGCCGTAACGGGCGTCCCAGAACTCCTCGCCGGACATGTTGTCATCGATACGAGCCTGAGCATTCTCGTGAGATTCCTTCATGCGGGACATGGTCCGCCCTGGCCCGGCCGGTCGACAAACTATGTTGCCGAAATGGCAAACAGTCTCATGGCTGAGAACGGCTTCACGACCGTCCCGGCCGGAGCCTGACCGGTGGGTCACGACAGAATGACCCCATGGAAGCCCGCATCGCCATCGCCCCCTCCGCCGAGGCGGGAGCGGCCTACAACCGCCCCAACTCCCCCGAGACCGACCACCTGCGCGCCAGGGTCGAGGCGGCCGTCGCCGCCGGGGGCGGGGCCGTCGTGCCGCCGGCCGAGGCGAACGGCCTGGTGTGGCTCATCCCCGGCGAGCCGGAGCTGCTGCGGTCGGCGCTGGACGACCACCCGGGGATCGGGTGGGTGCAGTTCCCCTGGGCCGGGGTGGAGAAGTTCGCGGCCACCGACGTCTTCCACCGGCCGGTGACGTTCACCTGCGCCAAGGGGTCGTTCGCCGGGCAGGTCGGCGAGCACGCGCTCATGCTGATGCTGGCCTGCCTGCGCAATCTCGCCCGGCAGGCGCGGACGCCGCGCTGGTGCCCGGTGGATCCGCGGTCGCTGAGCGGGCAGCGGGTGACGATCCTCGGCGGGGGCGGCATCGCCACCGAGCTCGTCCGGATCCTGCAGCCGTTCGGCTGCCGCCTCACCGTGCTCCGCCGCCGGCCCGACAAGGTCGAGGGCGCCGATGAGACACTGCCGTCCTCCGCCCTGCACACCGTGCTTCCCGAGACCGACATCCTGGTGCTGGCCCTCGCCCTGACCGCGGAGACGCGGCACGTCGTCGGCGCCGCCGAACTGGCACTGCTCCCGGCGCACGCCGCCGTCGTCAACGTCGCCCGCGGCGCGCACATCGACACCGACGCGCTCGTCGACGCCCTCCGCTCGGGGACGATCGCCGCGGCCGGCCTGGACGTCACCGACCCCGAACCGCTCCCCGAGGGGCACCCCCTCTGGGACGACCCGAGGGCGCTCATCACCTCGCACTGCGCGGACTCCGCCGAGTACGTCACGCGGATGTTCTGCGAGCGGGTCGAGCGGAACGTGCGCAACCTGCGGTCCGGCCGGTCACTGGAAGGGGTGATCGACCCCGCCACCGGGTACTGACCTCGCCGCCGGATGCCGGCCCGCCGCCGGACACCAGACGCGCCACCGGGTGCCGGACGATCACGCTCCGGTGACGGGCGCGGCGCCGGTCGCGGTGGAGACCAGGTCCTCGTAGACGGCCGGGTCGGTGGTGAAGGCGCCGAGCCCGACGGTCTTGTTGGTGCCGTGGTAGTCGCTGGCACCGGTGACCCGCAGGCCCAGGTCGCGGGCGAGGGAGCGGACGTGCGCCCGGTCGGCCTCCGTGTGGTTCATGTGGTCCGCCTCGATGCCCCACAGGCCCGCCGCCGAGAGGCCGGCGATCGCCGCGTCGGGCAGGATGCGGCCCCGGCTGCTCGCCCGAGGATGAGCCAGCACCGCGGCCCCTCCGGCCTCGTTCACCAGCCGGATCGCGGCGAACGCGTCGATGTCGGCCTTGGCCAGGCGGTAGCGGCGGCCCAGCCATTCGGGGGCGAACGCCTCGTCGACGGTCGCGACCAGGCCGCGCCGGACGAGCGCCCGCGCGAGGTGCGGACGGCCCACCGTGCCGCCGGCCGCGTACGCGCGCACCTCGGGGACCGTGACGTCGATGCCGTCGGCGTTCAGCAGCGCCACCATGCTCTCCGCCCGCTCCTCCCGCGACCGGCGCATCCGGACCAGCTCCGCGACCAGCGGCTCGTGGCCGGGGTCGAAGAGGTAGGCCAGCAGGTGCATCTCGATCGCCGACTCGGCCCCGTACCACCGGCTCGACAGTTCGGCGCCGGGCACCAGCGTCAGCCCCGCCGGGAGCGCCGCCGCCGCGGCCTCCCACCCGGCGGTCGTGTCGTGATCGGTGAGCGCCACCACGTCGAGCCCGGCCGTGACCGCCGCCTCGATGAGCGCCTCGGGGGAATCCGTACCGTCGCTGGCGGTGGAGTGGGCGTGGAGATCGATCCGCATGCCGCCAGCCTGCCAGCAATGCCGGGATCACGGACCCGGTATCGCTGTGGATCCGGACACGGTACGCCCGGCAGGTCCGCCCACGCGCCGGAAGATCCGCCGCGTGTGCCGGGCGGACGGGCTCAGCCGAACAGGGAGTGCCCGTCACCGCGCTCGATGCGGCGGCGGATCACCACGACCAGGTCGACGACGGCGATGAACGCGAGCACGGCCATCACGATCGCCAACCCTGTCAGCCGGGCGGCACCGGCCAGGACGGCGAACGCGCCGCAGACGACCAGCCCGAAGACCGCCAGCGCGATCCGCAGGTTGAGCGCGCTCTCCAGCCGTTCCCCGGTCGGGGAGATCCGCGACCACAACCGGTCACCCGCGGACATGCGGCCGTGCCGGGTACCGGACCGTGCCTGCGCTGTACCCCCGGGCTCGCGCGCCTGCGCCGTGGCCTCGGGCCCGTACGTCCCGGCGGAGCCCTCGGACCCGCGCGTCTGCGCCGGGACCTCGGACCAGCGTGCCTGTGCCGGAACCTCAGGCCCGCGCATGTCGCTCCCGGATCCACCGGACCGGCCAGGGCGGTGCGCCGTATCCGGGCCGGACATCGGTGGAGACTCTCCGTGTGCTCTCTTGTGTCGTTTCATGACAGCCTCCTCTCCAGCTTGATTCCCCTACCCGCACCGGTGCGGATAACCGGCGAACCGACTCCCGTCGCCGGAGGAAGGCCGGAAAGACCGGAAGGACGAAAAGAGCGGGAAAGCGGAAGGTGGCGAGCCGGGAAGGCGGAAGTCGGGAAGGCGGAAGACCGGCGCGGGAGAGCCGGAAGGTGGCGAGCCGGGAAGGCGGAAGGCGGCAGGCCGAAAGTCCCGTACCCGCCGGTCTCCCGAGGGGAAATCCGAGCCGGGCGACGCTGCCCGAACGGCGCTGCCCGAACCTCGTGAGCAGCCGGTCGACCGCGGCGCCGGGCCGGTGGCCGGGTTGCCCATGACACGGTGGCAGGGCGTAGAACGGGTCCATGAGCAGCAGCGCACTCGCCGACCGTCTCGCCCGGATCATGGAGCAGGGCCGGGCGCCCGATCTGCACGCCGTCGTCGCCGCCCGCCACGGCCGGGTAATCCTCGAACACTACGGCGAGGGCGAGGACTTCCGGCTGAACGAGCCGCTCGGCCACGTGCGTTTCACCCCCGACACGCTCCATGACATCCGCTCGGTCACCAAGAGCGTCGTCGGCCTCCTGTACGGCGTCGCCCTGGCGGACGGCCGGGTGCCGGAGCCGCACGAGCCGCTGCTGCCGCGTTTCCCGGAGTATCCGGATTTGGGAGAGGATCCCCGGCGCGCCGCGCTGACGGTCGAGCACGCGCTCACCATGACGCTCGGCCTGGAGTGGAACGAGAACGTCCCCTACACGAGCGCGGCCAACAGTGAGATCGCGATGGAGTTCGCCCCCGACCGGTTCCGTTACATCCTGGGGCAGCCGGTCGTGGACGAGCCCGGTGCCCGCTGGTCCTACTGCGGAGGCGCCTCGGCGCTGGTGGCGCGGCTCATCGAGAAGGGCACCGGGCTGGCGTTGGAGGACTACGCGCGTGCCAGGTTGTTCGAGCCGCTGGGGATCACGCGCTTCGAGTGGTCGACCGGCGCCGACGGGGCGGCGCTGGCCGCCTCCGGGCTGCGGCTGACCCCCCGCGGCCTCCTCGCGATCGGGCGGCTCGTACTCGACGGGGGCGGCGGCATCGTGCCCGCGCCCTGGCTGGCGACGGCGCTGCGCCCGCACGTGCGGATCGACGACGGCTTCTGTTACGGCTACCAGTGGTACGTGGGCGAGACGTGGGTGGGCGGGTTCGGCAACGGCGGCCAGCGGATATACGTGGCGCCCGCGCTGGACCTGGTGGTCGCCATCACCGCGGGGCAGTACAACAGGCCTGACCAGCCGACAGCCTCGGTCGTGCTGGACGAGGTGATCCTGGCGGGGATCGAGCGCTGACGCGTTCCCGTGGCACCGGACACCGTCGTCCCGATCGGCTGGATCGCCGCCGGAGACCCCGACCGGCACGACGAGCGGAGGCACCTTACCTGCGATCCTAGACGCTCCAATCTGCTTCCAAAGGGAACAGATCAAGCTGAGGGCATGACAAACCTATGGCGCCGAGTCGCCGCTGTTTCAGGACTCCTGCTGGTGCTGTCGCTGACGCAGGCGGCGCCCGCCAGCGCTCACCGCAGTTCCGGCGAACTGCTCGTCCGCCTCACCAGCCTGTACGCCGTCAAAATCTCCGAGTCCGGCCACGACGAGCTCTACATCCTCCGCAGCGGCAACGGCCTGGTCTGGCCCAGCCAGTATCCGGGTATCAGCACCGCGCGGAACGACTGCATCGTCTTCGACTCCTCCAGGGCCGACTGCCCGCCCGGCAGCAACGTCCGGTTGGCGGGAGACCAGAACGTCAACTGGGCCAATCTCACGGCCGCCCCGAACGGGCAACTCACCCTCGAGTTGAAGGAGGAGGACCTGGTCGGCGACGACACTCTGGGCACTGTCCGCGTCACCGCCATCGCAGGCAGAAGCTGGAATGTGACCTTGACCAAGTCCGACGACTCCGAGTACCGCCTCGCCTACAGCGTCATCACGAACCCTTGGTCGTGACCGCCCGCTGACCACTTCCCCGCGGCCGCCCGTCATCGACGTCGACGCCGCCGGGCGCGCGCCGTTCCCGCTCAGGGGAGCCAGTACCGAGCGGGAATGGCCGTCTCCCGGTGCTTTCCCGCTCCGTCGGTCTCAACGAACCACGCGTTCCGGTTCACCGGCGCCACGATCCCCGACACGGCGTAACCCTCGGCTTTCTCGTCAGGGGCACCACCATGATGTGCGGCGTGGCCGCGACCGACCGCGACGAGCGCGCCTCCGACCGGACCGCCGCGATGGACTCGCGCCGCTCACCCGACATCACCCGAGATCACCCGAGACCGCGTCCACGCACAACTACTCGTTCTCTCCGCTGGTTTGTACCGCGTTTCCCTTTCCCGCTCTCTCTATTTTCAAATGCGGCGCCGGAAAGGCGCCCATCCGAGAGGAAAGGATCTGATCATGCCTACCGACGTCGATCGAGGAAAGGGACCACACCCGATGCGGGGGAAGAGGTCGGCACGTAAAGCGCTCCACCTGTCCCTGCTGGCCGGCCTGGCGGTCGCCGCGGTCGCGGTCACACCTTCCACCGGTCACGCCGCCACCGGAGCGGAGGTCAAGGTCTACCTGAACACCATCAGCCACATCGCCGGCCCGGGAGAGGCCAACCGCGTCCGCTTCTCCAAGAGCGGCAGCAGGATCATCGTGCAGGACGCGGTGCCCATCAGCCCGGGAGACGGATGCGATCGGGTGACCGACACCCAGGTGAGCTGCACCTCCGAGGGGGTGGGGGCGGTCGTGGCCCTGCTCGGCGACGGGAGCGACTCCATCGCGATCGACATCCCCATGTCGAGTTACGTCGACGGCGGCGCCGGTGGCGACGCCTACTACGGGGGCACGGCCCCGTCCATGAGCCGGGTCTTCTACATCGGCGGAGACAACCACGACTGGGTCAGCTACCAGGCCACCGCACTGCCCGTGAGCGTGACCATGGACTCCCAGAACAACGACGGCCGCATCGGGATGGACCAGGACAACATCCAGCCCAGCGTGGAGACCGCGATCCTGAACCAGGCCGTCACCGCCGAAGGGATGCCGGCCCCGCCCGCACCGGCCGAATAACAAGGGACGTTCCGATGACGAGGCCGCCGTCAGCCGAGAAACAGACCGAACCCATCTCCCCCTGCCGTGGCTCACGATGGACCGTGGCCACGGCAGGGGGAACGCACCGCCGTCCGGGGCCGCCCCGGGCCCGGACGGAGAACGCGTCAAAGACCGGGCGGAGGCGGTCTCCGGCCGCCCGATACGGCGCCCGCGTCCTCAGGGCACCCGCCCTCGGACGGCAGTGGCCGCCCGTCCGCAGAGATCACCGTCCCGTACGATCCCGGAATCCCTCTCTTTCCGTACCGGAAAGCCTGGGCTGCCCGCATGGAAAGCCTGGACGGTTCTTGTCAACCGGGACCGTGGGGAGAGGCGACACGGGTGGCGTGGTGAGGTCAGCCGGTCGCATAGGCCACCGCGACAATGGCCGTGTTGAACGCGCTGTGCACGACGACTCCGGGCCACACCGTGCCGGAGCGCTCCCTGATCCAGCACAGAACCGACTGGTTAATTAGCCAACTGGCTAAGTACGCGGACCGGCGGGGTGATGTCAAGCCAACCGCGGGGAGGCACGGGCACAGTGAGAGGAGGCCCAAGAAAGATCACTCGGGGGTCAGGAGACGCCTTCTTACGGGACGACGACCGTGTGCGACTCGCGGGTCGCGGGCCCGGGAAACGTCGGCCTCGGCGCCGGGCGCCCTGGAAGGCGGGCCGCTGACAACACGGTCACGTCAGGGCCGGCTCTATCAGCACGGCGTGGCTGGAGCCGCAGATCACGAACACTCGTTCACCCTGGGCGCTGAGATGGGAGACGAGGCGGACCAGATACCTGTTACGTTGATCGTTGGAATCCTCGGTCAGTCGCTCGAGATAGCCGGGGAGCTCGGTCTCGTCGGACACGTCCCGCCAGTCTTTGCCGCCGGCGAAATCGCGCTGCCAGATGCGGTCGATGTCGGCGACGTCGTTGATCTCTCCGCGTATCGCCGGATGATCCGCCCGGCCGAGGAACTCCTCCACGAAGGCCTCCGGCGACTCGGGCTTGCCGAACCGCAGGTTGCTGAAGTAGGGCCGCAACACCATGAAGAGCGCCACCCGGCCCTTCCCGTGCACGCGGGCAAGATCGGTGATGTGCTCGTCAAGCGGCTCCTCCCACGTGTACGCCTGCACATCGTCCTTCTTCGCCAGCGCGTACACGTGGCCCGACTCGCCGTAGTGCTCCACCGGGTCCATGAAGCCCGGCGCGAGAAATCCCAGCCTGCCTTCGACCAGGGCAACGGTGGGGCGCAGTTCCCGCCACATCTCGTCGATCTGCCGGAGCTGCCGATCGACGGATGCGGGCTTGTGCTCGGCCCCGAAGACGGTGACGTTGCCACGACGGTAGGTGTAGGGACGGCGGTGCTCCGCGGAGTACTGCGACCGTGGGACGACGCGCGCTTCCGCGGGAGACACCGCCAGCGGCTGCGGGTAGTAGGCCGGCGAGCGCCAGAAGTAGGTGAACGTCAGCAGCGCGAGCACCGAGGCCACCACCAGCAAAGACGCGACCGCCCACAGCAGGACTCTTCGCACGTCAGCTCACGCTGCGGAGCAGCTCGTGGATCTCGGCCGTGTCCGCCTTCACCGCGGCCAGCTCCACGCGCAGCGCGGTTATCTCATCCGCCTGCGCCCGCTGGGCGGCGACGGACTTCGCCGCGAGATCGCGCAACGCGTTGTCCCGGTCGACCGCGGCCCGAGCCTCCCACGCGCGGCGCCACTGCCTGGTCACGTGAACCGCCAGCAGGGTTACCACGACAAGTGTGATCAAAAACGCAAAGGTCCCCTGCCACTGCAGCAGGTCGATGCCCTCGGCCACCGTTCGAGTCACTTCTCCTCCATTGTCCGTACCGCGTCCTGGATCGCTTCCGGGGTGAGCTGATAGGCGAACGGCGCGACATCGAAGAACCGCATCGCCTTGCCATCGGCGGACAGCTCCATCCGGCCGACGACAAGCCCCACCTCTTCCAGCCGACGCAGGTGCATGTGTACCAACGGCCTGCTCAGCTGGAGCTCGCGAGCCAGCTGACTGACGTAGTTGCTGCCACTGGCCAGCGTTGCGATCAACCGCAGCCGCTGCGGGTTCGCCAGCGCTGCCAGCACCCCAACAAGATCGGAGCTCATAGTGCTCTCTTCTAGCTCGTGCTGACATGTGTCAGCAATAATTTACACATGTCAGTGCGATTGCACATCCCCGCGAACCGGATCTCGTCGGAGCCGTCGAGAGTGGGCCGACGAGCAGCGCACCTCCCGCGCCGGCACCGCGGATCAGCTCCTGGCCGAGGTCGCGTCGTTTGGCGGGAACCTGCTCACGGCCGGCCGCCCCGGGAGCGGCACGTCGACCCTGCCGAAACGGCTGGTCGCCGGTACCGCTTCTACTTCGGCATGAGCCTCAAGCGGCGCGACGAGGAGTTCCGGGAGTTCGTCACGCGCACGCTCGCGCCCTCCATGGCCGTGGAGAGTTCGTACGTGTTCGAGGTCTTCCACCCCTTCGCGCGTTCGTCCGGGAGATCACGGGGACGGCACCGGAGGAACTCAACGAGGGGTCGTCTGCGGCGGCTCCTACGACAACCCGTACCGGGCGCTGCAGGTCTCCTCCAAAGGGCTCTCCCGGCGCCGGGGGGGCAGCAACGCGGTCGGGTTCAGATGCGTCGAGGAGCTCGGACGACCATCGAGGAGACGGTCACGGCGAACGGCCGGCGGTTCGGCCACATCGTCGGCCGCATGCCGCTCGGCAGCGGACAGAGGGGTAGCCAGGGCACGTACGTGGTGCGGGACGCAGAGGCCGGGACGCACCACTCCTTCATGTACGCCGACACGCCTCGGTCGCCGCCGGTTTCGCGGTTCTGACCGGGCTGTTGCTGCTGACGCGCTCCGCACGGGTCGCGCTCCGGGCCCTGCGCCGAAGGTTCACACCGTAGGACGTCAGGGATCAGGCCAGGCTGTCGAACTCGCCGCCCTTCACACCGCTTATGAAGATTCGCCACTCGGCATGAGTGAAGACCAGAGCAGGTCCACTGCGATCTTTGCTGTCGCGGACGCCAACACGGCCTCCACGCAACGAGGCGACTTCGACGCAGCTGCCGCCGTTCCCACCGCTCAGGGAACTCTTACGCCAGTCGGCGGTGGACAGTTCCTCAGTGGCCATCCGTATCCCCTTCCTCAGCAGCTAGAAGCCTTCTTTAGCGAGCTTCGCCACCAAAGCAATCGAATCCCGTGGAGCAAGGGCCGAAGCACGCAGATGGTCATATGCCAGCGTATATGTCCGCACCTCCTCGGGCTTCTCCAAATAAAGGCTGCCGGTCATGTACTCCAGGTAGGCGACCTCATCACCCCCTTCGGAGAAGGACAGGATGGCGAAGGATCCAAGCATCGCCACATGCGCTCCAACCGCATACGGCAGGACTTGCAGGGTCACATTGGGTAGAGCCGAGATGCCCACGAGATGATTGAGCTGCTCTTCCATGACGCGTGTACCGCCGACGCGGCGGCGTAGAGCGGCTTCGTTCACGATCGCCCAGAAGTGCATGGGACGCTCGGATCGCGTGATGACGTCCTGACGGGCCATGCGCAGGCTGACGTGCCGCTCTATCTCGGCGGGTGCGTCGGTCACCCTCGCTGCCTGATAGACGGCGCGAGCGTAGTCTTCGGTCTGCAGAAGCCCGTGAACAAGCTCGGGTTCGTAGTTGCGGAGCGACGACGCCTCTGCCTCCAAGCCCACATAGACCTGAAACCACTGTGGGATGACGTCGCTGTAGGCGTGCCACCACCCCCGCTCCCTTGCCTGCTTGGCCAGTTGGAGGAGTGCTTCGTACTTGGCTCCTTCTCGGACTCCGTAGAGCTGGAGCATGGCACGGACGTCATTGACGGATATGCGCAGTGTCCCACCCTCGACCTTGGTCATCCGGGACGTCGACCAGTCCAGGTGATGAGCTACTTCCTCCTGCTTGAGACCGGCCGCGCTACGGAGTTGCCGAAGTTCCTGCAACAAGCGCCGATGGCGGACGGTCGGCGAGAAGTCGGCCACGAGTCTCCTTCCGAGCCACCTTGTTGATCACACATAGTAATGAATCTTTGACTCTTGGTGCGAAAGTGCTTGCAGGTGCAGTTTTGCAGGTGCAAATTAATCACGCACGCTCCGAGAGTAAGCCGTAACAGCGCGTCGCATCGCGTGTTCTGTGGACCTGACCATGAACAGACAGGCAGCAGGCGGCACACGCAACGCCAGGTCGGCTTCCAGCACGAAGGAAAGGTAGGCAAGTGAAGGTTCGCAATCTTCAGGGGTGGGGTGGGCGGTTGGTGGAGCTGGCCTGGGAGTTGAACGATCTCGGGTTCGACTCCGTCGTCCGGCTCCCGCCCGGTGAGCGGCCGAGTGTGGAGATCTTCCTGCCACCGGGCCGGCCCAGGGCCACAACCGCGCAGCGGGGCCGTGCCGCGGTGTTCACCTGGCCCCGGAACCGCGCCCAGCCGGAGCACAGCCGGCAGAGGCGTACCGCGCTGCGGGAAGCGGCGGAGCGGATCCTGGAGGCGGCGCGGTGAGGGCACTGGGCTTACTGGGGCAGGTCGACCTGCCCGCCGAGGTCGCGGCCGTGCCCCGCGCCCGGCGCTACGTCCGCGACCTGCTCAAGGGCCTCGACCACCCGCGCGCCGAGGACGCCCTGCTGCTCGTCAGCGAACTCGTCACCAACGCCGTACGCCACTCCAACTCCGGCCGACGCCCCGACGGGCGGGTGATCGTGGCCGTCGCCCACCACCTTGGAACGCTCCACATCGACGTCATCGACGGCGGCTCCACCGAGCGCCAGCCCAGGCCCCGCACGGACGTGAGCCCCGACAGCGGCGGCGGACGCGGCCTGTGGCTGGTCCAGGAACTGGCCACCGCCTGGGGCTGGTACGAAACCCTGTCCGGACGCGTGGTCTGGTTCCAGTTGGCGGGACGGTAACCCCGTGATCCGGTGGGGCCACCCGCCCCGGCGCCTGAGCCGTGCCCTTCTCTCCCCTCCCCGGGGCTCCGCCTGAGGTGCCGTGCCCGGTGGCTGCACCGCGTGCCTATGATTCGCCGTTGAGCCGCCGGGCGTAGGCGGTGGCGGTTTCCCGGGTGAAGTCACCGCTTATCTGCACTTCCCCGCCGGGGATCGGTTCCTCGACGACCGGGGCGGACACGACCTTGCCGTCGATGACGATCGCGAGCTGGTTGCGGGGGGAGGACTCCCTGGCGAGCCTGCCGGTCAGCTCGCCGAAGGCCGCGGCGTCGGCGGGGTTCAGGGTGACCTGGATCACCCATTGATCCGTGTCGGCCAGGGCACCGGCCTTGGCCTGCACGGCCTGCCCGACCGTCATTCCCTCGTCCAGGCCGTAGCACGCGGTGTTCTCGGTGTCCGGCAGGTCCGTGCCGTCACACGGAGGCGGTCCGGCCTTCAGCACCGGCCGGAGGTGAAGCGCGGCGGGAGGCGTCGCCGGAGGCTTCGGCGGGACGAAGTAGCGCACGGTGACGGTGATCACGGCGAACATGACCACGACGAACACGACCGCCGAAACGGCCGTGATGACGACGATCAGCGCTGTCCTGCGTCCGCGCCGGGGGGATGGTACGTGCGAGGCCATGGTCTCCCTCGTCCGTCCGAAGATGAGTCGAATCCTGCTCTGGATCAACAATGGACGAGCCCGATAGGTTCGTCCACATGCCGGAAGATCCGTCGCATCTGCTGGCAGGCCGGCACCGGCTGCTGGTTCCCCTCGGCGAAGGCGGCATGGGCCGCGTCTGGCGGGCCCGGGACGAACTGCTCCACCAGACCGTCGCGGTCAAGGAGGTCGCGCTGCCCGCCCGGCTGCTCGCCGGGGACCGCCGGGAACGACTCCGGCGCACCCTTCGCGAAGCACGCATGGCGGCCAGGATGCGAGGGCACCCCGGCATCGTCACGATCTACGACGTGGTCGAGGAGGACGACCGGCCGTGGATCGTCATGGAACTGGTCGAGGGGCCGTCCCTGGCCCAGGTGATCAGAGCCGAGCGGCGGCTGCCCGAGACCCGGGTGGCGCGGATCGGGCTGCAGGTGATCGCCGCGCTGACCGCCGCGCACGCGGCCGGTGTCGTGCACCGGGACGTGAAGCCCGCCAACATCCTGATCAAGGACGGTCCTCAGGGTGACCGGGCCGTGCTGACCGACTTCGGCATCTCCGCCGCCGCCCACGACACCACCACTCCCCTGACCGGGACCGGGCAGTTGCTCGGCACACCCGCCTACCTCGCCCCCGAGCAGATCAACGATGAACGCGCCTCGCCGGCCTGTGACCTGTGGGCGGTCGGCGTCACCCTGTACGAGGCGGTGGAGGGCCGCAGGCCGTTCGCCCGCGAGAGCACCGCGGCCGTCATCGCCGCGATCATCAGCCGGCCGCCGGCGCCCGTCGAGTACGCGGACCGGCTCCGCCCCGCGATCGAGGGCCTGCTCAGCAAGGACCCGGCCGAACGGCTGACCGCCGCCCAGGTGACGGCCCTGCTCACCCCGGTGGCCGCCGGGGTATCGCCGGTTCGACGACCGGCGGACGCGCCCGGGGTGGGCGACGCCCCTGACCCGGTGGGCACGGACGCGGCAGACCGTGCCCCGGACGCGGCGCCCTCCGGCAGGGTGGGCACCCCGCAAGGCCCGGAACCGGCAGACGGCGTGCGAAGCCCCGATACGGCAGGCAGCGCGCAAGGTGCGGAGCCGGCAGACGGCGCACAGGGCCCGGATGAGGCAGGCGGCGACGGGCGGACCGGGAACGCCGCTCCCGGCGGGACGGGCCTGGGCTTCCCGGCAGGTCCGCTCCCCGCCGGTCCGGCCGCGCCCGACTCGCCCCCACCCGGTCAGGCCGCACTCGGCGCCTCACGGCGGCCTCGCATGCGGGTGGCCGTGGCGGCGGGAACGGCGCTGGCGGCGGTCGCCACGGCCGCGGCGGTGTTCTGGACGGTCCAGTCCGGTGCTTCCGGACCGACGACCACCCGGACGCCGGGTCCGGGTGGGAACACGGCGGCCGCCTCGGGCTCCGGCCGGGGTTCGACCGCCTCCACCGGTCCGGAAGATGCCTCCGCCACGGGATCGAACGGTGGGGACGGGGCCGCCTCCACCGGCGCGGGCGGGGACACGGCGGCCTCCCCGGCCCAGACCTCGCTGCCGCGGGGCTTCACCCTTCACCGGGATACGCGCGGGTTCTCCGTCGCCATACCCGACGGGTGGACCAAGGAGGAGAAGGGGATTCAGGTGACCTGGACGCGTCGCAGGGGCCTGCCCCTCTTCTCGTCCTCGTGGACCCTGGGATCCATGGTGGATTCCAAGAGGAAGGAGACCCGGGAGCCGGCATACCTCCTCGACCAGATCCGTGACGAGCTCAGGGGACTGGGCACGCCCGACTCCTACCGCGAGCTCTCCCGGCGCCCGGTCCCCTTCACCGGCGGGCGGGCCGCCGAACTGGAGTACACCTTCACCGCCAAGGACGCGCTGGGCTCGTCCGTACATGTGTACTCCCGGTGCGTCGTCCGGGACTCCGGCGGGCTCGGGATTCTCTGGTTCTACGCCCCCGGAGGAGAATGGGCCGAGGCCGGTACGCACGTCGACACGTTCATCAGGACTTTCCGGCTCGACTGAGCGTGCTCTCCCCGCCCGCCTTCGTCATCCTCCCCCTGCCACGTCCTCAGCCGGACGAGCGGGCTTCTTCACACCGTCCGGCCGGGCGGCGGCGCCGTCCGGGCCCGCCGGGTCCGGCGTGTGACCTTCCGGGCCCGGGCCCGGAAGGTCACACGCCGGTCAGGCCAGCAGGACGGAGACGTTGTCGATCTGGATCCAGCCCTCGCTGCCGACTCCCCAGAAGCCCGCGAACACGGTCACGGTGTCGTTGTCGAGCGAGTTGAACGGCTTGTCGATCTGCTGGTAGGCCCCCGCGGGGCTCGGGCCGAAGTGCTCCTCGACGGGGGGCCACATGCCGGGGAGGCGTACGCCGAAGAACGCGGTGTTGATGTTCCCCGACGTGCGGATGAAGCCGCGGAGCAGGTAGTTGGTGTTCCGCCGGACCGGGATCTGCTGGACTATCGCGTTCCACTCGCGGCCGGCGGAGACGATGAACGCGTTGTTGCGGCCGGTGTGCGCGAACCCCAGGTTGATGTCGACGCCCTTGACGTCGGGGCCCTCGGTCCCCCACGGCGCGGAGACCGCGCGGGAGGTCTGGGACTCGAACCCCCCGTCGCGGACGGGAGCCCGGTAAAGCTTGACGACGACGTCCCACGCGCCGGTGTTGTCCCAGGCCTCGGGGTCGTTGATGGCGAGGGTGGCGGTCTCCACGCTGGGCATGAGGCAGCTGGACGGGCGGCTGACCTGTATCGGGGCTCCGCCGAACCAGCCGACGAGGCTGTACTGGTTCGCGAGCGGCGCGGGATACCCGCTGCCCGCGGCCCGGGGGTTGCCCGCCGGGGTGACCAGGTCCCAGGCGTCCGCCGGGGACAGGAGGCTGACGTCGACGATGTCGCTCTGGTCCGGTTCGATCCGCACCACGTCGCCCCGGCCGAGCCTGGGCAGGCCCTGCGCCGGGTAGGTCTGTCCCCGGCCGCCGGAGAGGTGCAGGGTGGTGGACGCGTCCGGCTCGGTGTTCAGCCGGCACCGCTCGCCGGCGCTGAGCGGCGCGGCGGCGGAGGCGGCAGGCGCCGGCAGGGGTCCCAGGGCAGCGGCCACGATCACGGCGAGCAGCGCCAGGCCCCACGGCCTCAGGCGTCCGCGCATCGGTGACCTCCTTCCTTCCTCGGATGGGTCTTCTTCGGGCTGGTCTTCTTCGGGCTGGTCTTCTTCGGGCGGGACGTCCTCGGGTGGGCGGGGGTGGGTCGGGACCGGCAGAGGGCCCGCGTACCTCGTGCCGGTCCCGGCGGATCGGGTCTCACATCACGTGCAAGCGAACCAAGTCCCGCATCACGTGCAGGTGAGGGAGACCACGGCGCGTTCCGAGGTCGCCGTGTTGGGCGCCAGGATCTCGATCTGCATCCAGTAGGTGCCCGACGCCCCCGGACCCCACGGGATGCTGACCGTCTCGCTCTGCGGTCCCGTGCCGCTGAACCGGATCGTGTTCTCGGCGGCGCCGCTGTTGAGGCTGTCCTTCCAGCGCCACCGCACCGTCGCCGGCCCGTCGGTGACGCTGATCCTGCCGGTGAACGTGAAGCTCTGCCCGTTCCCGCAGGGCCCGGTGTAGGAGGTCGGGGAGGCGTGGAGCGTGGCCGACGCCACCGGCTCCGGATCCGGCTCTCCGGGGTCGTCCTCGCCGCAGTCCCGGACGTCGAAACGCGCCCTGGACGAGAGGAACCGTCCCGGGCCGAGGATCTGCAGCCGCTGCCAGCCCCGGGTGTCCTCGTCGAACTCCTGGTAGTCGCGGACGGTCCGGTAAGCGGTACCACGGCCGCGGAAGACGGCGCTCCTGACCGGGCCGCGGGAGCCGTCGTCGGCCACCCACCGGTACCGCACGGTGACGGGCGCGCCGCGGAGCCTGACGGAGATGCGGGCGCTGAAGTGCACCGCGCAACCGTCCTCCTCCGCGCGGACGTTCCGCACCCGCACGTACGGCCTGGCGCTCGCCCCGGCCTCTGCCCGCGTGCTCCGCGCCGACCGCGTGCCCGGCTCTGACCGGGCGTACGATCCCGACGCGCCCGCTTCCGAGCGGGCGTGCGATCCTGACGCGTCCAGTCCCGACCGGGCACCCGGCGCCGCGTGCGCGCCCGGCGCCGACCGGGCGCTCGCCGGTGTCGCGAGGGCGCCGCCGAACAGCGCCACGAGCGTGAGCACCGGCACGAACGCTCGTGCCGGGCCCAGCCTTCGGAGTCGCTTCACATTTCCCTCCCATGGATCTTCGGAAAGGGAGGCGCCTTCACAGGCCGGTGCGGAGGCGCGTCCCTCGACCCTTTCGGAATTCCTGTGCCGGCTCCGAGCGTGCCGTCCGGGGCCGTTGCCGCGCCTCCTGGAAAACCATGAAATTCCACGAACAAAGTCGCTGAAGATCTGCCGGGCGCCGCTGAATGTCATCATGGGATGGTGACCGCGGGCATTCTCCTGGTGGACGACCACGCCGGGTTCCGGCGCATGGCACGGCGCCTGCTGGAGGCCGGTGGGCTTGACGTGGTGGGTGAGGCCGCCGACGGCGGGGAAGCACTTGCCCGCGCCCGAGAATTACGTCCAAAGGTGGTGGTGCTTGACGTTTTACTGCCTGACATAGACGGTTTCGCGGTCGCGGAGAAGCTGGCCGAATTTCCGGACCCTCCGAAAGTCGTATTGATTTCCAGTCATTCGTTGTCCGAGCTGGGAGGGAAGATCGACACGACCAGGGTGCGCGGTTTCCTGGCCAAGGACGAACTCACCGCGCAGCGCCTCGCGGAGCTGGCGGGGCTGCGGACATGACCGGTCTCCCCGGGCAGGCGTCCGGCTCGGACGCACCCGACGCACCGGCTCCTACCGCCCCGGGCGCGCCGGCCCCGGCGGCTCCTCCCGGCATACCGGCTCCTCTCGGCACACCGGCCCCGGTAGCCCCCGGCACACCGGCCCCGGTAGCCCCCGGCGCGCCGGCCCCGGTAGCCCCCGGCGCGCCGGCCCCGGTTCCGCCGGACGCCGTACCGGACGCCGGGCCGGACGTGCGTACGGAGCGGTGGAACGCGGTGATCCTCATCACCGGGCTCGCGTTCGCCGCCGGGGACGCCTGGCTCGCCGCCCGGTGGGGCACCTACGACACCCTGTTCTACGGCAAGGAGCTCCTGCAGCTCGTGGTGTGGTTGGTCGCCGGGTTCCTGGTGGGCCGGGTGCGGCCGCGCACGCCCATGGGCACGTTGATGATGCTCCTCGGGCTGCTGCTCGCCGCGGACGCGCCCGCGGCCTTCGCGCTGGTGACGGATTCGACCCTGCTGCGGCTGCTGGTCGCCGCCGCGCTGCTCCTGACGGCGCTGCAGCTCCCGCTGGGAGCTCACATCTTCCTCGCCTACCCCTCGGGGACCGTACGCGACGCGATGGGCCGGGCCGTCATGCGCGCGGGTTACCTTTTCGGCGGCCTGTCCGCCCTCGTGCTGGTCGTCGTGGGGCCACCGGAGCCGCAGGGCCGGTGCCGGGACGTGTGCGCGCCGATGCGTCTCGTCGACAGCCCCGCCCTGTCCCAGGCCGCGGCGCAGGTCCTCGCGCTCGGGACGGCGGCGCTGGTTCTCGTCGGCGGCACCGTGATCGTCCGGCGGTTCGTCCACGCGGGCCACCGTGAACGGCGGGTTCTGGCCTTCCCCGCCGTCGCCATGGTCGCCACCGCGCTGCTGTGGGCCGTCGTCAACCTGCAGTCGGCCGCGGCCCCGTCGATCAACTCGGAGCAGCTCCACTCCACCCTGTCGCTCGCCCAGTTCGCCGCCCTGGTGGCGGTTCCCGCGGCGTTCTTCCTGGGGCTCCTGCGCGAGCGGCTGGACGAGGCGCGGGTCTCCGACCTCGTCCGGCAGATCGCCGTGATGCCGACCGACCGGCTGGAGCCCGCGCTGGCGGCGGCGCTCGGCGATCCGCACCTGAGGGTGGCCTTCCCCGTCCCCGGCGGATATGTCGACGCCTCCGGCAGGTCGATGCGCCTGCCCGAGGTCGTCGACGCGAGGCGGACGACCCCGGTGGGCGACCCCCTGCGTCCGGTCGCCGTGCTCCTGCATGATCCGAGCCTGCGCACCGAGCCGGCGCTGCTGGAGGCCGTCAGCGCCACCGCGCACCTCGCCCTGGAGAACGCGCGGCTGCAGGCCGCGGTGCGGGCGCAGCTCGCCGAGGTCCGGGCCTCCCGCGCCCGGCTGGTGGCGGCGGGCGACGAGGCGCGGCGCCGGCTGGAGCGCGACCTGCACGACGGGGCCCAGCAGCGGATGCTCTCGGCCGGGCTGGCGTTGAACCTGCTGCGGCAGGACCTCGCCGGGCGGCGGACCGGCCCCGAGACGATGGAACTGCTCGGCGAGGCGGAGGCCGAGCTGCACGCGGCCACCCGCGAGCTTCGGGAGCTCGCCCGGGGCATCCACCCGGCCGTGCTGACCATCCAGGGCCTGCGCGCCGCGCTCGAACAGCTCGTCCTGCGCGCCGCGGCGCCGGTCGCACTGCGGGCGGACGATCTGCCCCGCCTCGGCCAGGCCGTCGAGGCGACGGCCTACTTCGTGGTCAGCGAGGCGCTCACCAACGCCGTCCGGCACGCGCGGGCGGCCCGCGTCGACGTCACCACGGCGCTGGACGCCGGGCGCCTGGTCGTCCGCGTGGCCGACGACGGCGTCGGCGGTGCGAGCCTGACACCCGGTTCCGGGCTCGCCGGGCTCGCCGACCGCGTCGCCGCCGTGGACGGCGTGTTCACCCTGCACAGCCCGCCCGGAGAGGGCACCGTACTCACCGTGGACCTGCCATGCGACTGATCATCGCCGAGGACTCGCTGCTGGCCAGGGAGGGACTCACCCGCCTGCTGGCCGGACTGGGACATCAGGTGGTCGCCGCGGCGACCCGCGCCGAACAGGTGCTCGGTCTCGTCGCGCGCCACTCCCCCGACCTGGTGGTGCTGGACATCCGGCTGCCGCCGACCTTCACCGACGAGGGCCTCCGGCTGGCCACCGCCATCCGCCGCAGGCACCCGCGGGTGGCCGCCCTGATCCTCTCCCACTACCTGGAGAACTCCTACACGGCCGCACTGCTCGGTGAGGGGGCCACCAAGGTGGGTTACCTGCTCAAGGAGCGTCTCCTGGACGCCCGCATGCTGGACGACGTGCTCCACCGCCTGCACGGCGGGGGCACCGCCGTCGACCCCGAGGTCGTCGCCCACCTTCTCGCGCCTCGGGACGCCGGCGACCCCCTCGCGCGGCTCACCAACCGCGAACGCGACGTGCTGACCCTCATGGCGCACGGGCTGTCCGACCGCGGCATCGCCGACCGGCTCGCCCTGTCGGTCACCACTGTCGGGTCCCACGCGCACAGCGTCTTCCGCAAGCTCGACATCCCCGACGAGCCGTCCAGCAACCGGCGGGTCAGCGCCGTCCTGGCCTACCTGACCGGCAACCGCCTCACCCGGTGACCGCCGCGGGTGGCGGCCCCTTCTCGCATGGGGTGGTACGGGTGTCTCAGCCGCCGCCGGTACCGGGCGCGGCGGGGGTGGCGCCGAGGACGCGGGCGGCGCCGAGGTAGGCGGCGAGCAGGCTCTCGGCGACCGCGGTCACGGCCTCGTCCCCGGGCAGGAAGTGCGGGCTGTGCAGGCCCGCGGAGGTGTCGACGCCCACGAACAGCATCAGGGACGGCACGACCGTGGCGAAGTGGGCGAAGTCGTCGGCGCCGCAGGAGCGCAGGGTGGCGGGGGCGTGGTGCACGACGTCGGTGAGGAGGTGGGCGGTCTGCTCGGCGAGGCGGACGTCGTTCACGAGCACCGGCTCGCCGAGGGAGATGTCGACCTCGGCCTCGCAGCCGTGGGCGAGGGCGACGCCGTGCGCGATCTCACGGAGCCGGTCGTGCAACCGGGGGCGCCACTCCTCCGACATCGTGCGGAGCGTGCCGCGGGTGACGGCCACACCCGGGGTGGCGTTGGGGGCGGTGCCCGCGGTGACCGTGCCGAAGGTGACCACGGTGGGCAGCATCGGGTCGGCGTCGCGGCTGACGAGCTGCTGCGCGGCGACGATGGTCTGGGCGAGGGCCAGGACCGGGTCGCGCGACAGGTGCGGGTAGGCCGCGTGCCCGCCCCGGCCCCGTATCGTCAGCGTGAACTCGTCGGAGGAGGCGTTGACCGCGCCGGGGTTGCAGGCGGTCTCGCCCGCGCGGAGCACGGGCTGGACGTGCGCCGCGACCATCGCGCCGACCCGGTGCCGGGCGAGCGCGCCGGACGCGACGACGTCGCGGGCACCGGAGGGGTACGTCTCCTCACGCGGCTGGAGCACCGCGACCATCGGCACCGGTGCCCGTACGCGGTCGACGGCCCTGGCCAGGGCGACCAGCGCGGCGAGGTGGACGTCGTGGCCGCAGGCGTGCATGGCGCCGTTGCAGGAGGCCCAGGGGACGTCCGTCTCCTCCACGATCGGCAGGGCGTCCAGCTCGCCGCGCACCCCGACGGCCGGTCCGTCGCCGCCGACCCGCAGGAGCGCTCCGGTCTCGGCGACCCGCTCCAGGGCGTCGCCCTGGGGCAGCGCGTCGAGCACGGTCTTGAGCGTCGGCTCCTCCCTGCCGGACACGCATGGTTCGGCGTGCAGCTCCCGCCGCAGGTCGCAGGCGGCGGGCAGCTCGGCGTGGAGGGCGGCGCGGAGGCGTTCGTGCAGGGTGGCCATCTCGTACGGGGTGGTCATACGGTTTCTCCGGGTTGGGGGACATTCGAGCCGTTTATCCGGCTTCCCCGGACGGTGCGGTTCACGCGAGCGTTCCGGGGTATCAGGGATCACCGAGCCGGGTGGGCGCCGGTGATCACGCGGGTTCTCCGAGGCCGGCACCAGGCCGGGCAGCGCCGGCGATCACGCGGATTCTCCGAGGCCGTAGACGCGGCGGGCGTTCTCCGCGCCGACCATGGCGGCGACCCGCGCCGCCTGCTTCTCGCTCCACTCGCCGTCCGCGACGAAGCCCGCCAGGACGCGGGTCATCGCGCGACGCCACAGCAGGGCGCCGAGGTGGTGCAGTTCCGCGGGGCCCCAGGCGTCCGAGGAGAAAAGGATCTTGGCGAACGGTGCCAGCTCCAGGCTCTCGGCCACGACGGCCACGCTGCGCGCGCCGGTGTAGTTCACGCCCAGTCCGACGTCGAAGTAGACGTTGGGGTAGACCTGGGCGAGGAAGCCCGCGTTGCGATGGAACGGGTAGCAGTGCAGCAGGAGCAGGGGGACGCCGCTGGGCTCGGCCAGTTCGATGAGGCCGCGCAGGAGCAGCGGGTCGGAGCGGTGGAGGTCGACGTCCGGGTCGCCGTACCCGATGTGGAACTGGAGCGGCAGGCCGCGGTCGATGCCCGTCCAGATGAGGTGGCGCAACAGCACCGGGTCGTCGACGCGGACCGTCCCGGTCCGTTCGGCCTCCCGCAGCCAGCGGCCGGCCGCCTGCGTCACCTCGGCCGGGGCGGGCCGGGCGGGGTCGAGGTCGAGCCCGTGGCGGTAAGCGACGATGGTCTTCAGGCCGCGTGCCGCCCGGCTGCGCTCCCAGAGGGCGGCCTCGAAGCGGGCGGCGAACCCGGCGGCGTCGGTTCCCTCGGTGACGACCCGCTCGGCGACCGCCTCCAGCCGGACGACCTCGTCGGCGGGGCGGCCGGCGACGGCGGCCATCCGCGCCGGGTCGAGGATCTCGTCCCCCCGGTAGCCGGTCTCCACCAGGAAGTGGCCGATCCCGGAGGCGGCGAGCAGTCGCCTGTTCACCTCCTCGGCCCCGAGCTCGGTGCGGCGGGCGAGGTAGGTCTCCGGGTCCGGGTGCGGGTCGAGGCCGAGCACGGGTGCGCAGTGGCGCAGGATGGCGAAACCGACCTGCGAGTCGAACTGGGTCATCCACCCGGGCACCGGCCGGTTGGACTCGGTGATCAGCTCCTCGAACTCCGTACGCGAGAGGTCGTGGGCGGTGGCGCCGTGGACGTGGTGGTCGACGAGGGGGATCTCCCCGATCGCGTACGGGGACTCAGTGGACATCGGCGATCCTCCGGCAGCGCACCGCGTCGCTCATGCCGTCCAGCGCGGCGAGTTCGGCCCGTTTGACGGCCAGGTAGGTGGTGAGCAGGTCCGGGGCGAAGAAGCCCCGCACAACCTCGTCGTCCTCCAGCGCCTTCAGCGCCTCCTCCTGCGTCTTGGGCAGGGGCGGCACGGCCGCCAGCTCGGCCTCGGTGGCCGACTCCGGCCAAACGGTGGGCTCGGGGTAGCCGCGGCGGATCCCCTCCAGGCCCGCGCGGAGCAGGACGCCGAGCGCGAGCCAGGGGTTGGCCGTCGCGTCGGCGGCCCGGTATTCGAGGTTGAACTGGGCCCCGGCGTCCGGGCCGGTCCCGGGACAGATGCGGAGCATGGCCTCGCGGTTGCGCTCGGCGAGGAAGACTCCGCCCGCGCTCCAGCGGTGCGGGGTCAGGCGCAGGAACGACACCGGGCTCGCCGCCGTCACCGCGGCCAGCGCGGGGGCGTGCCGCAGGATGCCGGCGGAGAACCGCGCGCCCAGCTCCGAGAGCCCGCCCGGCCGGTCCGGGTCGTACAGGGCGGGGCGCCCGGCGGCGTCGCGGAACGACAGGTGGATGTGCACGCCGCTGCCGGAACCGGACGGGTCGGGCAACGGCGCGAACCCGGCCCGGAGCCCGCGGCGCCGGGCGAGGTCGCGGACGAGCTCGCGCAGCAGCACCGCGCGGTCGGCGGCGGTGCGCGCCTCGGCCGGGCTGAGCGTGATCTCGTGCTGGGCGTCGCCGTACTCCGGGAGCCACGTCTCGGGGGCGAGACCGGCGTCCTGGAGAAGGGTCACCAGGTCGGAGCCGAACGGTTCGGCGGTCCGGTACCGCGCGAAACTGAACGGCGGCGTCGACGGCAGGCCCGCCAGGGTGAACTCGTGCTCGAACGAGGCGACCGCGGTGACGCCGAGCTCCGCCTGGAGTTCGGCGACGGCCGCGGCGAGGAACGTGCGGGGGCAGCACTCCCAGGGCGTGCCGTCGGGCAGGGTCTGGTCGGCCAGGTAGATCCGGGTCCCCGGGACGTCCTCGTCGGCGGGGACGTCGACACGGGTGGCCGGGTCGGGCATCAGCCGCAGGTCCCCGGCGGAGCCGAACACGTTCTCCGCGATCGGCCCGAAGCAGGTGATGGCCAGGTCGGCGGGGACCCAGCCGGTCCCCGAGCGCAGCACCGCCTCCTCCCGGGACGCGGGTACGGCGCGGCCGCGGAGCTGTGCCGCCAGGTCGCAGGTCGCGACGAAGACGGTGGGTGCTGCGGTCATGGCGGGCTACTCCTGAGATTCGAGGTGGTGCGGGGACACGGGTGACGGTCCGGATGGTACGGGGCCGGAGAGGCGGGCGACCACCGGGACGCGGAGGCATGGAGTAGGGCGTGCCCCGGGGGCGGAGAAGTCATTCGCACGGCGGCGGCCGGGCCGGCGCCGTCCCCGATCCGCTCCGCGGCGGGGACGTCCGCGGGCGGTGCCGGCCGGGCCGGCGTCGCGCCCGGCACCCCGGACCGGCACCCCGGACCGGACCCACCTCCCGGTGCGCGGTCAGGGCGCCCCGGCCGGGCGCGGGTACCGCCG
>NZ_BAAAVI010000092.1:24584-28392 GCF_039534445.1 Streptosporangium fragile
GCACCGGGCGGGGTGCCGGCCCGCCCGGCACCGGGCGGGGTGTTCCGGAGACGGGGACGTCATGCCTGAGCCGGCTCCCTGACGGGGTCGGCCTCGCCGGCCGGGTCCAGCTCGGCGGTGAGGCGCTCACCGATCCGGCGGGCCAGCGCGGGCGCGGCCAGCACCGCGACCAGGCCGGCCAGGCACCAGGCTCCGGCGATCCACGGGAAGTAGCTGAGCGGGCTCGCCTGCCCCACCGACTGGTTGTAGAAGACGAAGCAGAGGTAGGCGATGGCCAGCACCGGTATCACGATCTCGTGGCGGGGGATCCGCCCGCGCCCGGAGACGATGAAGGCGATCACGCCCGCCGCGGCGACCGCGTACGCCACCAGCAGGCACAGCACGCCGAGCGTGGCGAACCAGTAGTAGCCGTCGAAGGCGGAGATCCCGGTCAGGTCGAGGACCACGTCACCGGCGACGGCGAGGACCAGCGCGGTGACCAGTGCGACGGTGGGGGTCCCGGTACGCCGGTCGGTGCGGGCGAGAGCCCGCGGGCCGAAGCCGTCACGGGCGAGGGCGAACATGAGGCGGCTGGCCGCCGCGGCCGAGCTGATCGAGGCCGCGAACGCCGACGCCACCGCGGTGAACGCGATGACCAGCGAGAACCACGTGCCGATGTACGCCTGCGCCAGCGCCGACAGCGAGGACTCGGAGCCGGAGAAGGCGGCGACCCCCTCGGCGTCGGTGCCGAAGCCGACGGTCTGGGCGAACATCACCAGCACGTACAGCCCGCCGGTGAGCAGCACGCTTCCCGCGAGGGCGCGGGGGACGTTGCGGCGCGGGTCGGCCGTCTCCTCGCCCAGCGACGCGCACGCCTCGAAGCCGGCCCAGGACAGGAACGCGAACACCGTGGCGGTCATGACCGCGCTCACCGTGGTGCCGCCCAGCCCGAACACCGAGAGGTCGAGCGTCTGCCCGCCGGGCGCGCTCCCGGCCCCGGTCCGGGCGACGACGACGAGGCTGAGCACCAGCATCCCCAGGATGCCGACGCCCTCCACGACCAGCAGGGTCCGCGCGGTCACCCGGGACTCGCGGGAGTTGACCACCCAGACCCCGGCCGCGGCCACGACGGCCACGACGAACCACGGGACCCCCAGGGAGAAGCCGAGCGCGGCGGCGAACGCCTCGGCGAACACCGCGGTCGCCGCGAGCGTGCACACGGAGAAGAAGATGTACGTCCCCAGCAGCGCGAACCCGCCGAAGAACCCGGCCCGGGGGCCCAGGGTCACCCCGGCCAGGGCGTACACCGACCCGGCGTGGTTGAAGTGCCGGGTCAGCCGGACGAAGCCGTAGGCGACCAGCGCGACCCCGAGCAGGCCCAGGACGAAGACCAGCGGCACGGCTTTGCCGACCGTGGCCGACACCCCGGCACCGTTGAGCGCCATGGCGAGGGTGGGCCCCATGAGCCCGACGGACAGGGCGAGGGCCTCCCACAAGCGCAACTTGCGGGGTGGGCGCAGTTCTTCGGACACGGCACCTCCAATGGCGACGACGGCACCGACAAGCAGACCGGCACGTGAGAATGAAACATAGCTTTCATGAAGAGCGTCAACAAGAGCTCATGAAATGTTTGTTACATCGCCATCGACGGCAAGATCCCAGCAACCACACGTGCCCGATCACCGCACCTCGCGCGGCGGCCGCACCCCGCCTGACAGCCGCCTTCCACGCCGGACGTCACCCGACAGCCGCCTCGCGTCACCCGGCAACCGCCTCGTCCACGCCGGACGTCGATCGACGGCGGCGCCCCGGCGACCGCGGCTCAGTCGAGGGTGACGTTCCCGACGATCTCCTCGCACTGCCGCAGCCGCTCCTCCCCCTCCTTCCCGAGCCGCGCCATCACCCCGGCCACCACCGTCTCCACGAGCGCGAGGGCCGGGACGAGGCTGTCGAACGGGCTCGGCGCCTCCACCCGGACGGGGATCACGAGGTCGGCGGCGTCGGAGGCGGGCGAGAGCCAGGGATCGGTGAACAGCACCACCTTGGCCCCCCTGTCGTGCACGCGGCGGGCGAACTCGACGATGTCACGCTGGTAGCGGCGGTAGTCGAAGACCACGACGACGTCGCGCCGCCCGGCGTCGACCGCGAGGGCGGCCATGCTCTCGGGCCGCGGGTCCAGGACGCGGGTGCCCGGCCGTAGCAGGCGCAGGTGCAGACCGAGGTACTCGGCGAGGAGGTGCGAGAACCGGCCGCCGACCATCGTGATCCGGCGGGCCGGGTCCACGAGCAGGTCGAGGACCGCCTCCAGTTCGGAGTCCGACAGCGCGGCGAACGACTCGTCCAGGCGCTGCCGGAAGATCGCCCCCGCGGAGACCCGCAGGGACTCCGGGGCTCCCCCGTCACCGAGCTGCTGGGCGAGCGTGAGCGGCGAGGCCCGCCGTGCCTCGATCTCGTCCCGGAGGACCTGCTGGAACGCCCGGTACCCGCCGAAACCCAGCCGGGCCACGAACCGGACCACGGTCGGCGCGCTCACCCCGGCACGCTCGGCCAGCCGGGCGGCCGTCTCCAGCCCGGCCGCCGGGTAGTTCGCCAGCAGGGTCCTGGCGACCAGCCGCTCCCCCGCGGAGGCCCCGGCCAGGCTGCGCCGGATCCGCTCCGCGACCGAGACGAAGATGCCCGACTCCGCCGGGGCACCCTCCGATCCCGCCGGGGCACCCTCCGGCGGGACGGCGGCCCGCACCACCCCCGCGGACGGGTCGCCCAGCGCCGTCTTGCCGCCCTCGCCAGTCATCGGAACACCTCTCGGCCGTGTCGGGTCGTCCAAGCCCTCATTCTGACCGGTCGCGGCGGGCCGTAAGGCGGGTCGTCCGCCGGTGCACGCCGGATCGTCCGCCGGGAGACGGGAGACGGAAGACGGTCGGCAGGAGGTGAACCGAAGCCGGAGGTGCTCAGTTAACTGCACTTGCTTCACCTGGTTGATCATGACTATCTACGTCGTGATCAAGGAGTGTGAAGTGGACCTTCGTCGCCAACTGATGGAAGGCCGTGTGCAAGTCCCGAGCGTCGGCTCCGTCGCCAAGGTGGCGCGGATACACCCGCCGTTCGTCGTTCTCGACCGGGCCACCGAGGAGATCCGCCCGGTCACTGAGTACTTGGAGGACCTTGCCTTGAGCGACTGCAGCCCGCTGACCTGCCGCAGCTATGCGTACGGCCTGCTGCGATGGTTCCGGCTCCTGTGGCTGCTGGACGTGGGCTGGGAGCGCGCCACCGAGGCCGACGTGGCGGCCATGGTCGGCTGGCTGCGCAGCGCCCCCAACCCCCAGCGACGCCGCCGGACGCAGGGCGCGCCGGAACCCGGGTCGGTGAACCTGCGCACGGGAAAGCCGACGCTGGCGCTGGGGTACACGAAGCGGACGATCAACCACGCATTGTCCGTGGTGAGCGGCTTCTATGAGTTTCACAGTCATCGCGGTCACGGACCGGTCATCAACCCAGTGCCCTCCTCACCTCAACGACGGCGGGCCCTGTCCCACCGGAGCCCGCTGGAGACTAAGCCGGTGGTCGGCCGGGCCCGGCTCCGCCAGAAGGTTCCCGACCGGCCGCCGCGAGCGATTCCCGACCGGCTGTGGGATGAGTTGTTCGAGGCGATGGGCTGCGCGCGATCGGGCGTTGCTGGAGTTCTCCGTCTCCAGCGGGGCCCGTGCCGCCGAGCTACTGGGCGTGACACCGGAGGACGTCGATTGGGCCGGTCGGCAGATCTTCGTCATCTCGAAGGGGGGCTTCCCCCTCGAACGAGGACACCGATTTCAGGCGGCAGGCTTCAGGTTAT
>NZ_BAAAVI010000093.1:0-28220 GCF_039534445.1 Streptosporangium fragile
CCGCGGCCGTCGGCCCGGGGCGGCGGGCCGGGGCGGCGGGCCGCGACGGGACCACGCCCCGATGACCGCGGCGATCGCATCCGGACGCGGCCGGGGCCGCCGCCCGGCTCCGCGCCGCGTCCGGGAGACGCACCGGGCACCTCGATCCAGGCATCCGCGCAGCTCATCCCCTATGCGAGGCTCGCCCGCATTCTCGGCGGCACCCGCGGATCGTTACGGTCGCCACGCCATCAAACCGCCCGTGCCGCTTTGGTGATCGCCGCCATCGATGAACCCCCGGCGCGGTTGAGATCGTGGCTCTGTCCCCGCCTCGCCCCGACCGGGCGCGACGGCCTGGCCGAGGAGGGGCGGAGAGGAGTCCCCTTGCGCGGACCACCCGCCGTTCCCGCCGCGGTCCTCGTTCCCACCGCCGTCCTCGATCTCGCGACGTCCCGGTCGGCGGTCACCGGCGCCGTGAACCGGTCCGGCGGCGCTCAGGACCCGGGCGCCCGGAAACCGGCGCCGTGCCCGCGCCGCCCGCAGAGCGACGTCGACACGGCTGGTGGCTCGCACGTCGAGCCGACGAGAAGCCGCACGTGAGGACATGCTCCCCCACCGCTGACACGAGAAAGAGACCACAGACCATGCGCGCAACTCTCAGGACCGCCCTCACCACGACCAGTCTCGGCCTCGCCGTGAGCCTCCTCACCCCCCAGGGCACGGCCGCGGCGGCCACGTCGGCGATCCCCGCGGGCAACGCCCCGTCCTGCGTCACCGTCTGGCAGCAGACGGGCACCATCACCAAAACCGGCTACGCCCGGAACGACTGCGGCTACACGATGAACCTGCGGATCGTCTGGGCGCACGGCGTGGACGGGAGCTGCCACACCGTGTCGCCCGGCGAGACCATCAAGAGCAAGGTGCCGCGCGGCCCCAGGAACTTCGACGGCGCGAGCCGCTGCTGACCTGATCCGGGCAGACCGGCAGGAACAGGCTCCGCGGCCGATCACGACCGCACGTGACCGATGACGGCGGCCGGCCCGCGAGGGAACGCCGAAACCGGCGAGGCCGAGGTTCCCGGCCCGGCGGGTTCGATTCCCACCCCCTTCCGCTCTATGTTCGGAAGAGTGGACCCACGAAGGCGTGTGCCCCGCACCGACGCCGTGCTCGCCGACCCGCGGCTGGTCGAGGCGGCGGGACGGCTGGGGCGCGCGGTCGTCAAGGACGCCGTGGCGTGCGCCCAGCATCGCGTGCGCCAGGGTGCCCTCGCGCCCGAGGAGGTCGCCGACGCGGCCGTGGCCGCGCTTCCGGCCCATCCCGCGAGCCTGCGGTCCGTGATCAACATGACCGGGGTGATCGTCCACACCAACCTCGGCCGCGCGCCGCTGTCACCGGCGGCCGTGGCCGCGACGGCCGCCGCCGCGGGCTACGCGGACGTGGAGTTCGACCTGGCCTCCGGCGCCCGCGCCCGCCGCGGGCGGGGTGCGATGGACGCGCTCGCGCGGGCGGTGCCCGCCGCCGAGGACGTGCACGTGGTCAACAACAACGCCGCCGCGCTCGTGCTGGTGGCCACCGCGCTCGCCGCCGGGCGGGAGATCGTGATCAGCAGGGGCGAGCTGGTGGAGATCGGGGACGGGTTCCGCATCCCCGACCTGCTCGTCTCCACCGGCGCGCGGCTGCGCGAGGTGGGCACCACGAACCGCACCTCGTACGCCGACTACCGGGCGGCCGTGGGCCCGCTGACGGGGTTCGTGCTCAAGGTGCACCCGTCGAACTTCCGGATCGAGGGCTTCACCGGCTCGGCCGGCGTCGCCGAGCTGCGCGGGCTCGGCGTGCCCGTCGTGGCCGACATCGGCTCCGGCCTGCTCGCCCGGGAACCGCTGCTGCCCGGCGAGCCCGACGCCGCGACCACACTGGCGGCCGGGGCCGACCTGGTCACCGCCAGCGGCGACAAACTGCTCGGCGGGCCGCAGGCGGGCCTGCTCCTGGGCCGCCGCGAGCTGGTCGAGCGGTGCAGGCGGCACCCGCTCGCCCGTGCGCTCCGGGTGGACAAGCTGACACTCGCCGCGCTGGAGGCCACCCTGCGCGGCCCGGCCACCCCCGTCCGTCTGGCGCTGCACGCCGAGCCCGCCGTCCTGCTCCGGCGCGCCGCGGTGCTCGCCGCCCGGCTGGCCGAGGCCGGGATCGACGCGCGGGCCGTGCCGAGCGAGGCAGCCGTGGGCGGCGGGGGAGCGCCCGGCGTGACGCTGGAGAGCGCCGCGGTCAGCCTGCCCGAGCGGCTCGCCCTCCCGCTGCGGACCGGTGATCCCCCCGTCGTCGGCCGGGTGGAGGACCACCGCCTCCTGCTCGACCTGCGCGCCCTGCCCGCCGGCCGGGACGGCGACGTGGTGCGGGCGGTCCTCGGGGCGGCCGGCCTCCCGGCGGACGGTCCTGAGGCGGGCGGCTGATGCACGTCGTCGCCACGGCGGGCCACGTCGACCACGGCAAGTCCACCCTCGTGCGGGCGCTCACCGGGATGGAGCCCGACCGGCTGGCCGAGGAGCGGCGGCGGGGCCTGACGATCGAACTCGGCTACGCCTGGACGACCCTGCCCTCGGGGGAGCGGCTGGCCTTCGTCGACGTCCCGGGGCACGAGCGCTTCCTCGGCACGATGCTGGCCGGGGTCGGCCCCGCGCCCGCCGTCATGTTCGTGGTCGCGGCCGACGAGGGCTGGATGCCGCAGTCCGAGGAGCACCTGGTGGCGCTGGAGGCCCTCGGCGTGCGGCACGCGCTGCTCGTGGTGACCCGCGCCGACCTCGCCGACCCGGGCCCGGCCGCCCCGGCCGCCCGCGCCCGCCTGGCCGCGGGCGGCCTGGGCGGGGCCGAGACGCTGGCGGTGAGCGGGCACACCGGCCTCGGCCTCGACGAGCTGAGGCGGGCGCTCGACCGGCTGGTGGCCGCGCTGCCCGAGCCCGATCCCGGCGCGCCCGTGCGGCTCTGGATCGACCGGGCCTTCACCGCGCGCGGCAGCGGCACGGTCGTCACCGGGACGCTCCCCGCGGGCACGATCACCACCGGGGACGAACTGGAGCTCGCGGGCTCCCCGGCGCGGGTCCGGGCCCTGGAATGCCTGAAGGAGCCGGTGACCTCGGTGTCCGGGGTGGCGCGGGTGGCGGTCAACCTGCGCTGCCAGGGCACCGCGGAGCGCGGCCTGGCCCTGGTCACCCCAGGCGCGTGGACGTGCGCCGACCTGGTCGACGTGCGGCTGGGCCCGGCGGGCGGCCCCGGCGCGACGGATCTCCCGGCGCGGCTGACCGCGCACATCGGCTCGGCCGCGGTGGCGTGCACGGTGCGGCCGCTCGGCGGGCGGACCGCGCGGCTGCGCCTGGCCCGCCCGCTGCCGCTGCACGTGGGAGACGTGCTGCTGCTGCGCGATCCCGGTCGCGCCCGCGGCGAGGTGCGGGTGATCGCCGCGGCGAGCGTCCTCGACGCGTGCCCGCCCGCGCTGCGCCGCCGGGGTGCGGCGCGGGAGCGTGCGGCCGCCCTGTCCGGGGCCGAGCCGGACGCGGCGTCCCTGCTCCGCGCCCACCGGCTGCTGCGCGCCGCCGACCTGCTCGCCATGGGCTGCGCCCCGGCCGCCGGGCCCGTGTGCGGCGACTGGCACGCCGATCCGGCGTACTGGGAGCGGCTGGGGGAGCGGCTCGCCGAGACGGTGCGGCGGTACGCCGCGGCGCATCCGCTGGAGCCCGGCATGCCGGTGGGGGCGGCCCGCCACGATCTCGCCCTGCCCGACCGGCGGCTGGTCGCGGCACTCGTACGGCCCCCGCTCGTCCTGGCCGCCGGGCGGATCGTGAGCGGGCCGGCGGGCCTGCCCGCCCCGGTCGCCCGCGCCGTCGAGCGGCTCCGCGCGGAGCTGTCCGCCCACCCCTTCCGGGCTCCGGAGGCCGGCCACCTGGCCGAGCTGGGCCTGGGTACCCGCGAGGTGGCGGCGGCCGTACGGGCCGGGGCCCTGCTGCGCGTGGCCGACGGGGTCGTCCTGCTGCCCGGCGCCGACGTCCGGGCCGCCGCGCTGCTGGCCCGGCTGCCGCAACCGTTCACGGTGAGCCAGGCCCGGCAGGCCCTCGGCACCAGCCGCAGGGTCGCCGTGCCGCTGCTGGAACTCCTCGACCGCAGAGGGCTCACCCTGCGGGTCGACGAGGCCCGCCGCCGCTGCCGGCCGCCCTCCTGACCCGCCGTCCGACGGGCGCGTGGACGCTCCCGCCGAGGGTTCGGCCCGGCCGAACCGCCGCTGCCGGATCGTTCCCATATATCGAACTGCCCTTCAAGGACTGTTGTGACTGGCAGCGATAGGGTGAAAAGAGGGAAAACCATCGTCTTCGGGGGTTGCGATGGTCGGTCATCTACCGCGGCGGATGCTCGCGGAAGTCATCGGAACGATGTTGCTGGTCATCTTCGGCCCGGGTTCGGTCGTCGCCGCGCTTCTCGTCGGCGGCGGCCGGTTGGACTACGCCGGCGTCGGCATCATCGCGTTGTCGTTCGCGGTGGTCGTCGCGGTCGTCATCTACGCGTTCGGCAGCACTTCGGGCGCGCACATCAACCCGGCCGTCACCATCGCCCTCGCCGTGGGGCGGAGGTTCCCGTGGCGGGAGGTCGTGCCCTACCTCGTGGCCCAGCTCGCCGGAGCCGTCATCGGAGGGCTGTTCATCGTCGCGATGTTCGGCCGGCGGGCGACCGATCTGGGCGGTGTCGGAATGACGGCGCTCCAGCCGGGCGTGGGATACGGGCAGGGCATTCTCATCGAGGCGTTCGGCACCTTCCTCCTGCTGCTCACGATCATGGCGCTGGCGGTCGACCGCCGGGCACCGCAGGGCTGGGCCGGGCTGATGATCGGTCTCGCCGTGGCCGGTGAGGTCTTCGTGCTCGGCCCGCTGACCGGAGGGTCGATCAACCCGGCCCGTACCTTCGGGCCGTACGTGGCGAACAGCATGTTCGGCGGCGACACGCCGTGGTGGCAGTTCGGCGTCTACGTCGTCGGCCCGATCGCCGGAGCGGCGGTGGCCGTGGTGCTGTACGACCTGGTGGCCCGGCCGGTCAGTGAGGTCCCGGCGACCGCCGAGCAGGGGGCCGCGGGCGAGATCACAGGAGAGCAGTTGCCCCGTCCCCGGGAGGCGGCGACCGGCGCCGAGCCCTCCGCGGGGCCGCCCGGCCGGCCTGCCGGCCACGCCCGATCCGGCATTTTCGGGCGGCACGGCCCGCCCGGCCAGGGGAGGTGAGCGCGCGAACGAGTGACAACGGCTGAACGGCCGTCCCACCGGCACTGCGAAGAGGGAGGACGCCATGCCGGACAACAAGGCTGTCGTGTACCAGGGACCGGGCACTGTAGAGGTACAGGGAGTCGCCTATCCCGAGTTCGAGCTCAAGGACGGGCCGGGGGTCAACCCGGCAAACGTAGGACGTAAGGTTCCGCACGGTGCCATCCTCAAGGCCGTTGCGACGAACATCTGTGGCAGCGACCAGCACATGGTCCGTGGTCGCACCACCGCGCCGAAGGGTCTCACCCTCGGCCACGAGATCACCGGCGAGGTCATCGAGACCGGTCCGGACGTGGAGTTCGTCAAGGTCGGTGACCTCTGCTCCGTACCGTTCAACATCGCCTGCGGCCGGTGCCGCAACTGCAAGGAGGGCAAGACCGGGGTCTGCGAGAACGTCAACCCGGACCGGGCCGGTTCGGCGTACGGTTACGTCGACATGGGCGGCTGGGTCGGCGGGCAGGCCCAGTACGTCCTGGTGCCCTACGCCGACTGGAACCTGCTGAAGTTCCCGGACAAGGACCAGGCGATGGAGAAGATCCTCGATCTGGCCATGCTCTCGGACATCTTCCCGACCGGCTACCACGGCTGCGTGTCCGCCGGGGTGACGACGGGGTCCACCGTCTACATCGCGGGCGCCGGCCCGGTCGGGCTCGCCGCGGCCACCTCGGCGTACCTCCTGGGGGCCGCCGTGGTCATCGTCGGCGACCTGAACAAGGAGCGCCTGGACCAGGCGCGCAGCTTCGGCTGCGAGGCCATCGACGTGTCGCAGGGCGAGCCGAAGGACCAGATCGAGCAGCTCCTCGGTGCTCCCGAGGTGGACTGCGGCGTCGACGCCGTCGGCTTCGAGGCCCGCGGGCACGGTGCCGAGGCGGAGAAGGAGCACCCCGCCACCGTGCTCAACTCGCTCATGGAGGTCACCCGCGCGGGTGGCGCGCTCGGCATCCCCGGCCTGTACGTGACCGGTGACCCGGGCGCCGCGGACGAGGCCGCCAAGGTGGGGTCGCTGTCCATCCGGCTCGGCCTCGGCTGGGCGAAGTCGCACGCCTTCGTCACCGGTCAGTGCCCCGTCATGCGGTACAACCGGAAGCTGATGATGGCGATCCTGCACGACCGGGTGCAGATCGCCAAGGCGGTCAACGCCACGCCGATCCCGCTCGACCAGGCACCCCAGGGGTACCAGGAGTTCGACAAGGGTGCGGCGCGCAAGTACGTCCTGGACCCGCACGGCATGCTCGCCAAGGCCGGGTAGCAGGCATCCCGTCACCGCGGGCGGCACACCGCCCGCGGGACCCGGGGAGGCGATACGCCGCCGGCGGCCGGATCCGCAGGATCCGGCCGCCGCGACGCGGAGGGCGGGCGCCACCCCCGGCGGAGCGGCTCACCCCTCGGCGGCGACCGGTGCCTTCTCGCCCGCGAGCGCGTACGCGGCGGCCGTCGCCCCGCCGGTGGTCTCGGCCACGATGCCGAAGATGCCCAGAACGATCAGCGGCGTCATGTAGGCCAGGCCGAACAGCACGACGGGTCCCAGCGTGAGAGCACGCCGCAGAACTGGTTCGTTGTCTCGCATGGCGGGGTCGTCTCCGAAAAGTCAGCTTCCCGTGGTGTTCCAGTGGGAAGGGTCGATGCGTCCCCGGTACAGGGGGAGGTCGAGTGGTGCGTCGGTCTCGGCGAACTGGGCCCACACGCGGTTGAGGCCGGCGGTGCCGTACCTGCGTACCCGCGTGACGTCGTCCAGGTCGAGGACGTCGGTGAGCACGGTGGCGGCCTCGCCGGCCTCCACCCTGACCCGGCCCTCGGGGTCGACGACGAGGCTGCGCCCGGTCCCGACGGGGCCGGCCGCGTTGACGCTGACGACGTGGACCTGGTTCATGATCGCGTTGGCCCGCACCAGCACCAGTTCCTGGGCGCGGTCGGAGGTCGTCGTCATGACCGGGTTGACGACGACCTCCGCGCCCATCCACGCCAGGTGGCGGGTGACCTCGGGGAACCAGACGTCGTAGCAGATCGCGAAGCCGACTCGGCCGGCCTCCGGGATGTCGAAGACCACGAAGCGGTCGCCCGGCCGGTAGGGCTCGTACGGCCGCCAGGGGAAGACCTTCCGGTACCAGGCGGCGATCCGGCCCTCGGGGGAGAGCGCCAGGGCCGTGTTGTACAGCGCGCCGTCCGTGCCGCGCTCACACACGGTCCCGGGGACCAGCCAGATCTTCAGGTCTCCGGCGAGCTCCGCGAGCGCCTTGGACCGCGGGCCGTCCAGCGGCTCGGCGGACGCCTCCAGCTCGGCGTCCCGCTCGTCCGGCCGGGCGTGCGTGCCGTGCAGGTGGAGTTCGGGGAAGACGACGAGGCGCGATCCGGGGAATCTCGCCACCAGATCCTCGACGTCCCGGGCGAAGCCCGTGACGCCTTCCCCGATCGGGTGGGGAGCCGCCTGGGCGAGTGTGACGGGGAGCGGTCGTGACACGGTGTACCTGCTTCCGGGCTGTGAGATGAAAAAATAGCTCACGATGAGCAGTTAAAGCAATGCTGCTCATGATGAACGATTTTCCGGCGAGTACGGTGGTGACATGTCGTCTGGCAGCCCCCTGACCGCGCTCGACGCCCCCGCCCTCGCGGGCATCCGGCGTCTCAACGCCCTCGACACGGTGCGCGCCCGCATCGCCCTGGCCGTCGACCTCGGCCTGCTCGCCCCCGGCGAGCGGCTGCCGCCGGCCGGGGAGATCGCCCGCGCCCTCGACGTCGGGGAGATCACCGTGCGGCGCGCGCTCGTCTCGCTCTGCGACGAGGGCGTTCTGGAGCGCCGGCGCGGCCGCGCCGGCGGCACCCTGGTGTCCCCGCGGCCCGCCACCGGCCGGGTGCCGGAGATCGAGGCCTACCGGTCGGCCGCGGACGACGTGCACCGGCTGATCGATCAGCGGCTGCTCCTGGAGTGCGGCGTCGCGCACCTGGCCGCCTCGAACGCGACCCCCGCGCAGCTGGAGGAGTTGCGGGACCTGGTGGCGCGGATGGACCGGGCCGCCAGCTGGGCCGAGTTCCACACCTGCGACGAGCGTTTCCACCTGCTGGCGGCGGCGGCCACCGGGCTGCCCGCGGCCGAGGAGCAGTACGGCGCGGTGGTGCGGGAGCTCTACCGCTACTACCTGCCGTACCCCATGGAGTACCTGCGCGAGTCCAACCGCGAGCACGCCGAACTCGTCGCGGCCCTGACCGGGCACGACCCGCTGAAGGCGGTCGAGGTCACCCGGCGCCACGTCGAGGTGCTCCACCGCACCATGTTCGTCGGCCTCATGGGCCACCCGGCGGCGCGGGACTGAGAACCGCAGGGGTCGGGCGAGGCCGTCCCCTCCCTCCGGTCCGATGTCCGGCACGGCCGCGCCGTGCGGCGGGGTGGCGGGAGCCGGGCGGGCGGCGACCCGCCGCGCCGGGCCGGGGGACACGCCTTCCCGCCCGCGTGCCCGGCACGGGCGGGAAGACGTCCGTCAGAGGTCGAGCACCAGCCGGGGCGAGGACGAGCGGCCGACGCAGATCATCATGGTCCGGCCCGCCGCCCGCTCCTCGGCGGTCAGCAGCGAGTCGCGATGCTCGGGCGTACCCGCCAGCACCCGCGTCTCGCAGGCCCCGCAGTATCCCTTCTCGCAGTCGTAGGAGAGCCCGGGGGCGGCCTCGCGGACCGCCTCGATCAGGCGCTGGTCCGGCCTGACGTGCACGGTCTTCCCGGTCCGGGCCAGGTGGACGTCGAAGGCGGTGTTGTCCGCCGGGTCGGACACCGCCTCCAGGTCGTCGCCGGCGGTGAAGCGCTCGACGTGCAGCCGGGCACCGACACCCAGCCGTTCGCACACCCGCTCGACCGCCGCGATCATCCCGGCCGGGCCGCAGCAGTAGATCGCGGTGCCGGGGCCCGCCGAGGCCAGGACCGCCTCCAGGTCGGGCAGGCCGAGCTCGTCCTGGGGCACCAGCTCGGCGCGCCCGCCGGCCTCCTTCACCAGCTCGTCCCGGAAGGCCATGGACGCCCGGGACCGCCCGCCGTAGACGACGCGCAGCGCGCTGCCCTCGCGGGCGGCCGCGCGGACCATGGCCAGGATCGGCGTGACGCCGATGCCCCCGGCGAGGAACAGGTAGTCGTCGGCGGGGACGAGGGGGAAGTGGTTGCGCGGCCCCCGCACGCCGACGGTGACGCCCTCGCGGGCGATCTCGTGCAGCTCGGCGGAGCCGCCGCGGCCGTTCTCCTCACGCAGCACCGCCACCCGGTAGCGGTCGCGCTCGCGCGGGTCGCCGCACAGCGAGTACTGGCGGATCCGGCCCGAGGGCAGGCGGAACTCCAGGTGCGCGCCGGGCGCCCAGGCGGGCAGCTCGCCGCCGTCCGCCCTGGCCAGCGTCAGCGCCAGCACGCCCTCGGCGACCGGTTCGGCCCGCGTGACGACGGCGTCGAAGGAGACGGGCTGGGTGAACGCCGGCTGGGTGCCGGGCGCGGATTCGGCACCCAGCCGGGGGCCCGGGGAGAAGACCGCGGGGATCGCGTCCCAGCCCGACTGGTTGCCGCGCGTGGGATAGGGGACGAGGCCGTCCTCCAGCACCCGGAAGTCGGGCAGCCGGGTCAGCACCTGGGTGATCATCTCCCGGAACATGGCGCGGGCCAGGTGCGCGCCGGCGCAGCGGTGCGTGCCGATGCCGAAGCTGAGGTGCCGGGTGGCGTCCCGGTCCAGGCGGATCTCGGCCGGGTCGGGGAAGACGGCGGGGTCGTGGTTGGCGGCGACCCAGGGGATCAGCACGCGCTCGCCGGCCCGCACCGGGCATCCGCCGATCTCGGTGTCGGTGCGCGCCGTGCGCGCCATCGACTGCGACGGGGCGAAGGCCCGCAGGAACTCCTCGGTCGCCGTGTCGAGCAGGTCGGGCGAGTCGATCAGGCGCTGCCGCTGCTCGGGGTGCCGGCTCAGGTGCACCAGGACCGAGCCGGTCAGCGACGTGGTGGTGTCGACGCCGCCCGCGATGAGCAGCCCGATGACCGAGACCAGCTCATCCTCGCCGAAGAGCGTGCCGTCGGGGCGGCGCCGCGCGGCCAGGACGCTCGTCGCGTCCGCGGCGGGCTCGGCGCGGCGCAGCCGGACGAGCTCACGGATCCGCCGCTCCATGTGGACGAGGCCCTCGGCGCCGCGGCGGGCCCGCTCGCTGTCGGCGGGGGCGGCGAAGATGTCGTGGATCGGGCCGGCCAGCCGGGCCCAGTCCTCCTCGGGGAAGCCCAGCCAGTCGAGGGTGACGGCCGCGGGGAGCGGGTTGGTCAGGTCGCGGACGAAGTCGGCCGAGCCGTGCTCGACGAACGCGTCGACGACGCGCGTCGCGTGCCGGGCGATCATGGGCCGTAGCCGGTCGACGGCGTCCGGGGTGAGCAGCGGGTTGATCAGGTCGCGGTACCCGGTGGACTCCGGCGGGTCCAGCTCGATCGGGTACTGCTCCAGGCCGGGCCCGCTGGGGATGACGATCGCAACCCGGTCCTCACCGGTGGAGGCCCGGGAGGAGGAGAAGATGTCGTCGTCGCGGGCGATCCGCGCCACGTCGGCGTAGCGGGTCGTGTATACGAATCCCCCGTGGGCGGGGGTGCGGCCGACGGGGCAGCGCTCGCGGAAGGACTGGTAGTAGGCGACCGGATCGGCGGTGCACGCCGCGGAGTGGTGGTCGAAGTCAACCTGCTGGGTCATGGTGCACAGGCCCCATATCCATACGAACAATGCGCGGTGTTTCCCAGCCGCGCCACTGGGTGTCTGGGTGGCCGAAGTCTAACCGTGTACAGATCACGAGACAATGTCTCGCATATTGTGGTGACGTTACGGCCCGTCGCCGGGGCGTCCGGCGGGATCACGAGGTCGGCGCGAGGTCAGAAGGTCAGCACGGCCTTCGCGGCCCTCCCGGCGCGCAGGTCGGCGATCGCCTCGTTGATCCGCTCGAAGGGGTAGAACGACATCATCCCGTCCACCGGGAAGCGGCCCGCGGCGTGCAGTTCCAGCAGCTTCGGCAGGAAGACCCGGGGGACGGCGCTCCCGGCGATGATCCCGGTGACGGTACGGCCGTTGAGGACGCTGCGCCAGTCGAAGGTCATCTCCTGGCTGGGGCCGACGCCGATCACCCCGCACCGGCCGAGCGGGCCGAGCGCCTCGACGGCGGTGCGCAGCACCTCCTGCCGGCCGGTGGTGTCGATGGCGAAGTCGAACCCGTGCGGCGCGATCTCGCGCAGGGCCTCGGCGGAGCCGCCGGCCGAGGAGTCGACCGTGTGCGTGGCCCCGTAGGAGCGGGCGGCCGCCAGCTTGGCGGCGTTGACGTCGACCGCCGCGACGACGGAGCAGCCGCTGACCGCCGCCGCGATGATCGCCGCGACGCCCACCGCGCCGGCCCCGAAGACGGCGATCGAGGAGCCGGGCGCCGGGCGCAGCACGTTGAACACCCCGCCGGCGCCGGTCTGGAAGCCGCAGCCGAACGGGCCGACGGGGGCCAGGCCGATGCTCCGGTCGATGGGCACGACGGCGCGTTCGGGCGCCACGACGTGGGTGGCGAACGACGACTGGCCGAGGAAGTGGGCGTTGACCGCCTCCCCGTCGAGGGAGAGGGCCGAGGAACCGTCCGGCCGGCGGCCGCTGAAGTTGACCGCGTCGAACCGGCGGCAGTAGGCGGGGGAGCCGGTCAGGCAGAGCGGGCAGGTCCCGCAGGAGGCGAAGCTCATCGCCACGTGGTCCCCCGGGACCACCGAGGTCACCCGGGAGCCGACCCGTTCGACGACGCCGGAGCCCTCGTGGCCCAGGACCGCGGGGGTGGGGAAGAAGGTCGCGAACTCCAGGTCGGTCCCGCAGATGCCGGTGCCGGCGACCCGGACCAGCACCTCGTCCGGGCGGGGCTCCTCGAGCTCCACGTCCTGGAGGGCGAAGGACCCTCCCGCGGTCTGCAGAACGGCGGCGGTGATGCGCACGGGTCCTCCCGATGATTTTCATAAAACGAGATGGCATCTTGACATGCAGAACAAGGGGGGTCAAGGATTCCGACATGGCCGAACTTGTGATCCCTTCCGCCCAGCAGTTGATCGACGGGGAGTGGACGACCGCCCGTGACGCCGGCGAGCTTCCGGTCGCCGATCCGGCCACCGGCCAGATCATCCAGGCGGTGGCCCGCGCCGGGCGGGCGGACGTCGACGACGCCGTGGCGGCCGCCCGCCGGGCCTTCCCCGGCTGGGCCGCGACCTCGCCGTCCGAGCGCGGCGCGCTGCTGCGCCGCTGGTCGGAGCTGATCGGCGAGCACGTCGAGGAACTCGCCCGCGTCGAGGCGCGCGACGTCGGCAAGCCGCTGTCGGGCGGCCGGATGAACGTCTTCATCGCGCGGGGGATCATCGAGTACTTCGCCGGGGCGGCCGACAAGCTCACCGGTGTGACCCTGCCCACCCGCACCCCCGACTACCTCGGCTACACCCTGCAGGAGCCGTACGGCGTCTGCGCGGTCGTCATCCCGTGGAACGTTCCGGCCGTGCTGACGGCGGCGAACGTCGCCCCGGCGCTCGCGGCGGGCAACACGGTGGTACTCAAGCCGTCGGAGGTGGCGCCGCTGGCGCCGTTCGCGCTGGCCGAGCTGGCCCGGCGGGCGGGCTTCCCGCCCGGTGTGCTCAACGTGCTCGCCGGGTTCGGCGCCGACGCCGGGGCCGCGCTCACCTCGCACCCCGGCGTGAACCACATCAGCTTCGTCGGTTCCACGGCCACCGGTCGCGCGATCATGAGGGCCGCGGCCGAGAACCTGGTCCCGGTCAAGCTCGAACTGGGCGGCAAGTCGCCCAACGTGCTCTTCGCCGACGCGGACCTCGACGTCGCGATCCCGGCGATCGTGGGGTCCATCACCGAGAACGCGGGCCAGAACTGCTACGCGGGGTCGAGGCTGCTGGTGGAGGCGTCCGTCAGGGACGAGGTCGTGGAGCGGGTCGCCGAGCGGATGCGCGCCGTGCGGATCGGCCCGTGGGACGCGGACCTCGACATGGGGCCGCTGGTGAACGAGGCCCAGTACCGCCGGGTGCTCGGCTACCTGGAGGGCGCTCCGCACGACGGCGCCCGCCTGGTCGCGGGCGGCGGCCCGGCCGGGGACCGGGAGCCCGGCTGGTTCGTCCAGCCGACGGTCTTCGACCGCGTCGACCCCGGCTCCCGGCTGGCCAGGGAGGAGGTCTTCGGCCCGGTGCTCGCCGTGCAGGAGTTCTCCGGCACCCGGCAGGCCGTCGACATGATGAACGACACCGACTTCGGCCTGCTGGCGTGCATCTGGACGAGTGACGTCTCCCGGGCGCTGCGCCTGGCCCGGGAGGTGCGCTCCGGGCAGGTCTCGGTCAACCAGTTCGCCGACGCCGGGGTCATCGGCTACCCCTTCAACATGCAGAAGGACAGCGGGTTCAGCCGCGGCGGCGGGTATGCCGCGATGCGGGAGTACACGCAGGAGAAGGCGGTCGCCGTCCGTCTCCTCGACCGGACGTCTTCTGAATAAACGTAATGGAAACGGGACAGCTGTTAAATGACACCGTTCCCAGCTGCGCATATCGAGGGCCCGCGACGCGCATGTAACAAGCACGTGACGCGCAGGCCAGTTGGCCCCCGAGGCATTGACACGCTCCCGGAGCGGGGGCAGAGTACGACGCATTGCGAGCAACGAATCACAATGCGAGATGCCATCGTGAATGACGATTGCTTGGAGGGCAGTGTGCGTGCACTGGTCCAGACGGCCTTCGGCGGACCGGAGGCGGTGAGCGTCCAGCGGGTCGCCGACCCCGAGCCAGGCCCGCTCGACGTGGTCGTCCAGGTCCGCGCCTGCGCGCTCAACCGGCTCGACCTGCTCCAGCGGCGCGGGCCCGGGGTGCTCCCCGGCTTCAGTCTGCCGCACATCGCCGGCATGGACATCGCCGGGCACGTGGTGGCGGCCGGACCGGCGGTCACGACGGCCCGCGTCGGCGACCGCGTGGTGATCGATCCCACGCTGGGCTGCGGCTCGTGCCCGCACTGCCGGGCCGGTGACCGCGGCCACTGCGCCGACCTGCGGGTCGTCGGGGGGAACAGGCCCGGTGGCTTCGCCGAGTTCGTCGCGGTCCCCGCCCACCTGGCGCACCCCGTACCCGAGCACGTCGACCTCGACGAGGCCGCCGCCCTGCCCACCCCGTGGAGCACGGCCTGGCACGCCACCTACGCGGTCGGGCAGGTCGCCGCCGGCGACTGCGTGGTGATCCAGGCCGCCGCCAGCTCCGTGAGCATCGCCGCCATCCAGTTGGCCAAGCGCGCCGGCGCCCAGGTGGTGGCGGTCGCCGGCAGTGCGGAGAAGCTCGCCACGGCCGCCGCGCTCGGCGCCGACCTGCTGCTCCGCAACGACGACCCGGTGGCCGACGCCGTCCGCGACCACACCGGCGGCCGGGGCGCCGACGTCGCCCTCGACCACGTGGGCGCCGCCACCTGGCCGCACTCCCTCGCCTGCCTGCGGATCGGCGGCCGGCTGGTGATGTTCGGCAACACCAGCGGGGACCGGGTCTCCCTCTCCCTCGCCGACGTCTACCACCGCGGGCTCCGGCTGCTGGGCGCCGGCGCGTACACCCCCGACGACTTCACCGGCATGCTCGACGCCTACTTCGCGGGTGGCCTGCGCACCCTCCGCGCCGCCGAGTGCGGCCTGGACGACCTGCACACCACCTTCGGGCTGGAGCGCTCGCGCGAGCTGGTCGGCAGGGTCCTGGTGCGGCCGTGACGGCGCCCGGGACGGGCCGTGCCGCCGGCGCGCGGGGCCGGGCCGCCGAGGTGCCGGGTGACGCCACCGGCCCGCGGGGCCGTGCCGCCGACCTGCTGGTGGCCGGCGGCGAGGTGGTGACGATGTCACCCGGCCGGGAGGTGGTCACCGGCGCCGCCGTCGCCGTCGCCGGCGGACGCATCGCCGCGATCGGCCCGGCCGGCGCCCTCCGGTCCGCCTTCCCCGGCACCCCGGAACTCGACGCGAGCGGCTGCGTCGTCATCCCCGGCCTGGTCAACGCCCACCAGCACACCACCGCCGACCCGCTGGTGCGCAGCATGATCCCGGACGACATCGACTCCCAGGAGTCGATCTTCGACTGGATCGTCCCGCTGCACGGCGAGGTCACCGGCGACGACGACGAGCTGTCGGCCACCCTGACCGCCGCCGAGTCGCTCCTGCGCGGGGTCACCACGATCCTGGAGCCCGGCACGGTCGCCCATCCGCTGAGGGTGGCGGCGGGGCTGGCCGCGGCCGGCATCCGCGGCCGGGTCGGCCGGTGGGGCTGGGACGTGCCGGGCGCCGTCCACGCGCTGCCGGCCGCCGAGTGCCTGGCCATGCAGGAGGAGACGGTCCGCGCGCTCCCGCCCGGCGGGCCCGTCACCGGCTGGGTCACCCTGGTGGGGCACGACCTGGCCAGCGACGAGCTGTTCACCGGCGCCGCCGAGCTGGCCGAGCGGCTCGGCACCGGCCTCACCTGGCACATCTCACCGGGCCGGGCGGACGTGACGGCCTACGCGCGGCGCGCGGGGACCCGGCCGGTGCTGCACTTCGCCCGGCTGGGCGTGCTGGGCCCCCGGCTGCTGCTCGGGCACGCCGTCTGGCTGGACGACGCCGAACTCGACGCCGTCGTGGCGACGGGGACCGCGGTGGCCTCCTGCCCGGGGGCGTACCTGCGCCTGGGGCAGGGCTACACCGCGGCGGGCCGGCACGCCGAGCTCGTCCGCCGCGGCGGCAGGCTCGCCCTGGGGTGCGACTCGCACAACGCGGGTGACGCGCCCGACCTGCTCCGCGCCGCCTGGCTGCTGGCCGCGCTGGAGCGCGACCGCGACGCCCGGCCCGTCCTCCGCGCCGACCAGGTCTTCGCACTGGCCACGGTCGACGGGGCCGCCGCGGTGGGCCTGGGCGATCTCGTCGGCTCGATCGAGGTCGGCAAGGCGGCGGACCTCGTCGTCCTCGACACCCGTGACCCCGCCTGGATCCCGCGGGGCGACCTCGCGACCCAGCTCGTCTGGGGCGCCCCCAGCCACACCGTCCGCGACGTCCTCGTCGACGGCCGCGTCGTCGTCCGGGACGGCCGGATCACCACCGTCGACGTCGGGACCCTGGCGGGAGAGGCGGCGGACCGCTCCGCCGCGCTGCTGCGCCGGGCCGGCATCGACGTCCCCCACCGCTGGCGGGCCCTGCCGGGGGAAGAGCACATCCGAGGAGCAGGTGGATGAGGATCATCGATCTCGCCGGACGAACGCCGGCGCAGAAGCAGGGACTGCTCTCCCAGCTCGTCGTGCCGCGCCCGATCGCGATGATCACGACACTGAACGCCGACGGCGGGGTGAACGTCGCCCCGTTCAGCTACTACATGCCCGTCTGCGGTGAGCCCCCGCTCGTCGCGGTGACGGTGGGCTCGGTCCGGGAGGCGACCGACCAGCCCAAGGACAGCTGGGTGAACCTGAGCGCCTCCGGCGAATTCGTGATCAACGTGACCACCACCGCCCTGGCCGACCACATCGAGACCGTGGCCCGGGAGTACCCGCCCGGGGTCGACGAGGCCGAGCTCGTCGGGTGGCGGACCGTCCCGTCGCAGGTCGTCGCGCCCCCCTCGCTGGCCGACAGCCCGGCGCACCTGGAGTGCCGCGTCCGCGAGGTCATCGACCGCGGCGAGATGGACTCCTGCTTCTCCGGCGTGCACATCGTGCTGGCCGAGGTGGTGTGCATCACCGCCGACGAGTCGATCATGGCCTCCCCGACCCGGATCGACCCCACCAGGGTGCACGCCGTCGGCCGGATGGGCTTCCCCTGGTTCGTCGCGGCGTCGACGGATTCGATCTTCAGCCGGGATCGCGTCGCCTACGCCGACCTGCCGGACGGGGAGGTGGTCGCCTGACCTCCCACGCGGGACGGGGGAGAGGCTCCGCGAAAGCCCGCACCCCCGCCGGCGACCAAGATTCGTCAACCCCTCACGCGCCGTGGGCGGCGCGCAGGAATCAGATCGAGAGGATCTTCATGGCCGGATACTACCGAACGGGCAGGACCACGGCCGCACTGGCCGCCTGCCTTGGGGTGACGGCGCTGCTCGCCGGCTGCGCGAGCAACGACGCCACCGCGCCCCAGGCCACGGCCCCGGCCGACGCGGGCGCGAAGACGGACGGCGGCACCGTGCCGGCCGGCCAGCCGGACGTCAACGGTGACGGCAAGGTCGTCATCGGGGTGCTCAGCCCCGGCGACATCAACGACAAGGGCTACTACCAGAGCTTCGTCGACACGGCGGAGGCGTTCGCCACCTCCAAGGGCTGGACGATCATCAAGCGCGGCAGCGTCAACACCAGCGAGGCGCTCAACGCCGCGCGGGCGCTGTGCCAGCAGAAGGTCGACATGGTGGCCCTCGGCGCCTCCGAGCTCAGGGACGCGATCCCGGCGTCCGAGGAGCCGGTCTGCGGCAACACCGCCTGGTACGTGCCGTCCTCCGACAACATCCAGCAGACTCCGAAGATCGTGCTCTCCACCGACGAGGCGGACCAGAGCATGCTGGCCGCGGGATACGCCGCCGGCCTGCTCATGAAGGACAAGGGCGAGACCAAGGCCGGCTTCGTGACCGGTCCCGAGGTCGACTTCACCACCACGGCGGCCAAGGCGTTCAAGGCCGGCATCCGGCTGGTGGTGCCGGAGGCCACGCTGACCACCACCTACAGCGGCGACCTCAACGACTCGGCCAAGGCCAAGGAGGCCACCCAGGCCCAGATCAGCCAGGGCGTCAAGGTCATCTACCCCTACCTCGGCGGCGCCACCGACGCCTCGGCGGAGCTGGCCAACGCCAACGGCGTGGCCACCCTCACCCCGGGCACCGACCGGTGCGCCTCCACCAAGCCCACGTTCGACATCTCGGTGCTCTTCAGCCCCGGCGACTACTTCAAGGCCGCGCTGGAGGAGTTCGCCGCGGCCAAACTGCAGCTGGGCACGGAGAAGGTCTGGAAGCTCGGCGTCGACCCGTTCCCCACGGTGAAGCTCTGCAACGGCACCCCCGAGCAGAACAAGCAACTGGAGACGTTCATCGCCGACGTCGGCAGCGGGAAGATCGACCCCAAGGCGGAAGTGCAGAGGCTCGGGTCCTGACATGACGGAAGACGAACGGGCGAGGGAGCTCACCCCGCCATCGGCGCCCGCGCTGCGGCTGCGGGGGATCCGCAAGAGCTACGGTCCGGTCGTCGCCTGCGACGCCGTGGATCTCGCCGTGCACCGCGGCGAGATCCACGGCCTGCTCGGTGAGAACGGGGCCGGCAAGTCGACGCTCATGAAGATCCTGCTCGGCCTCGTCCAGCGGGACGCCGGGACCATCATGCACGGCGACGACCCGGTCGAGATCGGCAGCCCCCAGGAGGCCGTGGCGCTCGGCATCGGCATGGTGCACCAGCACTTCAGCCTGATCGAACCGCTCACGGTCTGGGAGAACGTCATCCTGGGCGACACCGGGAAGATCGACAAGACCGCCGCCTGCGACCAGGTGCGCGAGGTCTCCCGGCGCTACGGCCTGCCGATCGACCCGCTGGCCAGGGTCGACCGGCTCTCCGCCGGAGAACGGCAGCGGGTCGAGCTGATCAAGTGCCTGCGCCGGGACCCCTCGGTGCTCGTCCTCGACGAGCCGACCTCCGTGCTGACCCAGGCCGAGTCGGCCGAGCTGTTCACCGTGCTGCGCCACGTGGTCCGCTCGGAGAACCGCGCGGTCATCCTCATCAGCCACAAGCTGGCGGAGATCACCGCGGCCACGGACCGGGTGACCGTGCTGCGCAGGGGCAGGGTCGTCTTCCACAGCGGGACCGCCGACACCGGCCCGCAGGAGCTGGCCCGCCGGATGGTCGGCCGGGAGGTCTCGCTGGGCGCCGAGGCCGCCGCCCTCGGCATGCTGCCCGTCGACGGCCCGGCCCCGGGAGAACCCGGCACGCCGGGGGACGGCACCCCGCCGGCCGCGGCGCCCGCGCTGCGGCTGCGCGACCTGACCGTCACCGTCGACGGCGTGCGCGTCCTGTCGGACCTGAGCCTGGACGTCGCCCCCGGTGAGATCCTCGGCCTGTACGGGGTCGAGGGCAACGGCCAGGCGACCCTGGGCGACCTGCTGTCCGGGCTCGTCGTGCCGGACTCGGGAGCGGTCGAGATCTCCGGCCGCCCGGTCGACCTGAACCGCCCGGGCGCGCTGCACGCGGCCGGGCTCGGCATCGTGCCGGAGGACCGGCACAGCTCCGGCGTGGTGCTTGACATGAGCGTCGCCGAGAACCTGGTCATGAAGTCCCTGGACGGCGTGACCCGCCGGGGCTTCGTCAGCCGCCGGAAGATGTACGCCGAGGCCCGCCGGCTGGTGGCCGAGTTCAACATCGTCACCCCCTCGATGGACACCCCGGTGCGCAGCCTGTCCGGCGGCAACCAGCAACGGGTGGTGCTCGCCCGCGAGCTCTCGGCCGGCCCGGCCGTTCTGATCGCGGCGCAGCCCACGCACGGGCTGGACGTGGGGGCCATCGAGGACATGTACCGGCGGCTGCGCGACGCCGCCTCGGGAGGTGTGGCGGTGCTGCTGATATCCACCGAGCTGGAGGAGGTGATGGCGCTGGCCTCCCGGATCGCGGTGATCTCCTCCGGGCGGATCACCGGCGTGCTCTCCACCGGCGAGGCGACGGCGGAGCGGCTCGGCATGCTGGTGGGCGGGGTGGCCGCATGAGCAGTCTCTCGACTGGGCGGGGTGGCCGCATGAGCAGTCTCTCGACGACCGACACGAGGAGGGCACACCGGTGAGCGTCTCCCGGGAAGAACTCGCTCCGAACGCCTTCGGGAGCCGCCTGCTCGCCCTCACGCGCCCGGGGCCGGCCGCCTGGCAGAACACGGTCGCGACCGCCGTCGGCGTGGTCGTGGCCCTCCTCCTGTCGTCCGCGCTGATCGCGGCGACCGGCGGCTCGCCCGCCGCGTCGGTGCAGGCCCTGTTCCAGGGCAGCGTGGCCGACGGGACGGCGTGGACCACCACGCTGCTGTACACGGCCCCGCTGCTGCTCGTCGCCGTGGGGGCCTGCGTCAGCGCCCGCTCCGGCGTGTTCAACATCGGGCAGGAAGGCCAGGTGCTCGTCGGCGCGCTCTTCGCCGCCTGGGTGGGCCTGCGCCTGGCCGTCACCGGCCCGCTGCTGCTGGTGGCCATGCTGCTGACGGCCGCGCTGGCCGCCGGCGCGTGGGCCGGCCTCAGCTCGCTGATGTACCGCTTCCGCGGCGTCAACATCGTGGTCAGCACGCTGCTGATGACCTTCGTCGCCCAGCAGCTCGTCGCCTTCGCGGTGAACACGCCGTGGCTGCTGCAGGAGTCACGGGTCGGTGACGCCGTGGTCTCCCCGCAGTCCAACCCGCTGCCGGTCAGCGGGCGGCTGGGTTCGTTCGGGGAGTACCCGGACCTCCAGGTCAACGGCGGCCTGCTGCTCGCGCTGGTCGGCGCCGTGGTGGTCGCGGTGGTCGTCGCCCGTACCCGGTGGGGGTTCCGGCTCACCATGCTCGGCCTCAACCCGCTCGCCGCCAAGCACGCGGGTGTCCGCGTCAACGCGCTGGGAGGCGCGGCGCTGGCCATCTCCGGGGCCTTCGCCGGCCTGGCCGGGGCCGTCCTGCTGGCCAGCCCGGTGGGCGTCAACCGGCTGCAGCCCGGCATCGCGATGAACATCGGCTGGGACGGCCTGCTGGTCGCCCTGGTCGCCCGTAACCGGCCGCTCCTGGCCGTCCCCGTCGCCCTGCTGTTCGGCGTGCTGCGCTCCGGCGGTGGCTTCCTCGCCGCGACCGGGGTGCCGCCCTTCCTCGTGGACGTGGTCAAGGCCCTGCTGGTTCTCGCCTTCGTCGCCCCGCCGGTCGTCACCGCGGTGATCCGGCGCCGCCGGGCCGGCGCCCGTACCGCGCGCGCCGAGCGCCGGCCCGCACCCGTCGCAGAGGAGGTCGCGCTGTGAGCGCCGCCGACGACATCTCCACCATCCTGTCCAGCGGGATACGGCTCACCGTGCCGCTGGCGTTCGCGGCGTGCGGGGAGTACCTCGCCGAGCGGGCCGGCGCCATGAACATCTCCGTCGAGGCGATGATGCTGGGCGCCGCGTTCGGCTCGATCGCCACGGCCAGCGCCACCGGCAGCGCCACCACCGGCCTGCTGGTGGGTGTGCTGATCGGGCTGCTGATCGGCTTCGTCCACGGGAACCTGTCCCACCGGCTGGAGATCAACACCTTCGTGGTCGGCCTGGTGCTCAACGCCCTGGTGCTCGGGCTGACCAGCTACCTGATCACGGTCAGCACCTTCGACTCCCACCAGGTGGCGCAGGTCAGCGTCCCGTGGCTGCGCGACATCCCGCTGATCGGCCACCCGCTGTTCGTCGAGCGGTGGCCGGTCTACCTGCTGCTCGTCATCATCCCGCTGACCTGGTGGCTGGTGGAGCGCAGCAGGTGGGGCCTGGAGCTGCGGGCGGTCGGCGAGCAGCCGCAGGCCGCCGACGTCACCGGGATCCGGGTCAACCTGCGCCGGCGTCAGGCGCTGCTGTGGTGCGGCGCGCTGGCCGGCCTGGGCGGCGCGTACCTGGCGGTCGGCGAGGTCGGCTCGTTCAACCAGAACATGACCGCCGGGCGCGGATACATCGTCATCGCGGCGGTCATCTTCGGCGCCTGGCGGCTCGGGCGCACCCTGCTCGGCTGCGCGCTGTTCGGGCTGGCCGACGCCATGCGCCTGGCGCTGCCCGCGCTCGGCCTGACCCTCAACTCGCAGCTGCTCGTGGTGGCGCCGTACCTGCTCGCGCTGCTGGCGATGCTGCTGTTCGCCACCCGGCACCGCGAACCCAGGGCGCTGGGCCAGCCGTTCGAACGGGGCTCCACCTGACGGGGACCCCGCTCGCCATCCCTATATCCAGAACAAGTGCGGAGGATTCATGAGTGATCTGACCCAGGCGCGGTGGACGCACGTCGCGCTGCCCACCGGGGACCTCGACGCGGCCATCGCCTTCTACACGTCGCTGACGCCGCTGGTCGTGGTCGAGCGTTTCCGGGACGCCGACGGCGAGAGCGCCTGGCTCTCCAACGACAAGCAGGTCGAGACCCCGATGGTCCTGGTGCTCGTCTCGTTCAACAAGGACAAGGGCGGCAAGCTCGGGCTGCTGACGCCGTTCGCGCACATCGGCATCGAGGTGCCGCAGCGCGGCGACGTGGACGCCATCGCGGAGCGGGCGCGCGAACTGGGCTGCCTGCACTGGGAACCCCGTGACATGCCCGACCCGGTCGGCTACATCTGCGCGCTGAAGGACCCCGACGGCAACGTCATCGAGATCTCGCACAACCAGCAGGTGTTCACCACGGTGCGCAAGCTGTGGGCGAACCCCTCCTGACCGGAGAGCTCACCCGGGCCGCGGTCGCGCGGTACGTCGAGGCGCTCAACGCGCACGACGCCGACGCGATCGCGGCCTGCGTGAGTGAGGACTTCGTCAACGAGCACACCTCCGCCCTCGGGCGGAACGTGACCGGCCGCGCCGGCTACCGCGCCAACCTCACCGGTTTCCTGGCCGACTTCGCCGGCCTGCGCTACGAGGTCGAGGATCTCTTCGTCGAGGGCGACCGGGCGGCCCTGGCCTACTCGATGTCGTTCACCCTGGTCTCGGCGGGCCGCAAACCGGTGCGGGTGCGGGGGATGTTCAGGTTCCGGGTCGGAGCCGACGGCCTGATCGCGCACCGGACCGACTACTGGGACAGCGGCGAGGTGCGCCGCCAGCTCGGCGACGCCCCGGCCTGACGGGCTCCGGCGGGTCGCGGGGTCCGCAAAAGGGATCCGAGGGCGTCGTCCGGGCGGGCGGCGCCCTCGGATCGCCCGGTCAGGGCGCCGTCAGGCTGCCGTGGACCACCTCGCCGCCGGCCATCACCGCCGACACCCGCAACGTCCGGTCGAGGACCACCAGGTCGGCGTCCTTGCCGGGCTGGATCGCGCCCGTCCGGTCGGAGATGCCGAGCAGGTGGGCGGGGGTCGTGGCGGCCGCGATGGCGGCGTCCACGATGGAGACCCCGATGTCGCGCACCGCGTGGCGGACGGTGGCGTCCATCGTGAGGGTGGAACCCGCGAGGGTGCCGTCGGCGAGCTTCACCGTTCCCTCCTCGGCGAAGACCGGCACCGGCCCCAGGTGGTACCGGCCACTGGTCATGCCCGCGGCGGGGGTGGCGTCGGTGACGAAGGCGACCCGGTCGGAGCCGGCCGCGGACAGCGTCATCCTGACCGCCTCGTCGTGCACGTGCACCCCGTCGTTGATCAGCTCGCAGACGACGTTCTCGTCGGCCAGCGCGGCGCCCGCCGGCCCCGGGTCGCGGTGGTGGAAGTGGCGCATCGCGTTGAACAGGTGGGTCGCCAGCCGCGCCCCCGACGCGAAGGCGTCGCGCGCCTGGTCGTAGTCGGCCTCGGTGTGTCCCACGGCGGCGATCACGCCCGCCTCGGTGACCTCTCTCAGCAGGTCCATGCCTCCGGGCAGCTCGGGCGCGAGCGTCACCACCCGAACCGTGCCGTCCCCTGCCTTCAGCAGGTGCCGCAGCGCCGCCCGGTCGGGGGCGAGCAGGTGCTCGGCGTGGTGCGACCCCTTCTTCGCCGGGTTGAGGAACGGACCCTCCAGGTGCACCCCGACGATCCGCCCCCGGCCGGTGTCGCCCGACCGGATGATCTCCGCGATCGCCGCGACCGAGGCGGCCATCCGGTCGAGCCGGTCGGTGACCAGGCTCGCGAGGGTCGAGGTGGTCCCGTGGCGCCGGTGGAAGGCCACCGCGGTGAGGATCTCCTCCTGGTCGTCGGTGGTGATCTGCGCTCCGCCTCCACCGTGCATGTGCAGGTCGATGAAGCCGGGCAGGACGAACCGCCCGCCCAGGTCGTGGAGCACCGCGTCGCTCCTCGCGGGCGGATCCCCCCTGCCCACTCCGGCGATCCGGCCCTCCTCGACGGCCACCCAGCCGGGGTCGAGGACCTGGTGAGGGGTGACGACACGGGCATTCACCACGATAACCATGATCATCTCCATAACGACGCACCGGCGCGGGCGGTCCCAGGCGCGCCGCGCTTCGCCCACGACCGGCGTGGGGCGTCTTGCGGTGGCACGGGAGGCAACCGGTCTGGACCAGTGTGGCCGACAATACCGGCAAAGTTAGCTGTGTCACAGAAAATTCATTGCCCGGTATAGACCAGCCGCTTGCCTTCTCCCTATTCTGGCGGGCACCGCGAGGAGTTTGAGGCGGTTTCCCCCCGCGACGGCTGGGCTCTGGGCCCGCAACTGGTACGGACCAGAGGGGTCGTCGACACGTGAAGGTGGTTGAAGCAGTGAAAATGAAGCTGACGGGCCCGGCCGCGCTCGGTATGGCCGCCGCACTGGTACTGACCGGTTGCGGCTCGGGTGACTCAGCCGACGACGGCCAGGTGACGCTGAAGATGGTCGCGGCCGACTACGGCGACGGGCCGTCCGCCGAGAACAGCGGCGACAAGTTCTGGAAGGGCGTCGTCGACGAGTTCCAGAAGGCCAACCCGAACATCAGGGTCGAGGTCCAGGTCATCAACTGGAACGACATCGACCAGCAGGTCGCCACGATGGTGCAGAACGGGCAGATGCCCGACATCCTGCAGACCGGCGACTACTCCGGCTTCGTCAAGGACGGCCTGCTCTACAAGGCCGACGAGGTCCTGTCGCCGAACGTCCTCTCCGACCTGCTGCCGAAGTTCGCCGAGGCCGGCAAGGTGGAGGGCACCGCCTACGGCATCCCCTTCCTCTCCACCGCCAGGGCGCTCTTCTACAACAAGGACCTGTTCGCCAAGGCCGGGATCACCGAGCCGCCCGAGACCTGGGACGAGCTCAAGGCCGGCGCCGAGAAGCTGAAGAAGGCCGGGGTCGAGCAGCCGTTCGGCCTGCCGCTGGGCAACGAGGAGGCCCAGGCCGAGTCGCTCCTGTGGTTCATGGGCAACGGCGGCGGATACAAGGACGCTTCGGGCAACTGGGTGATCGACTCCCCCCGGAACATCGAGACGTTCAAGTACCTCAAGGGCATGGTCGACGCCGGTCTCACCACGCCGAACCCGGGCACCAAGAACCGCAAGGACGTCTGGACCGACTTCGCCGGCGGGAAGATCGGCATGGTCAACGGCGGGCCCATGGCCATCCCGATCTTCGAGAAGGGCGGGCTGAAGAACTTCGGCGTCGCCCCGATCCCCGGTAGGACCGGCGTGCTCACCACCACCCTGGGCGTGCAGGACTGGATCATGGCCTTCAACGCCAACGGCCACAAGGAAGAGATCAGGAAGTTCTTCGACTTCTTCTACACCGGCAGCGCCGCGCAGAAGATCAGTGACACCTACAAGCTGCTTCCGGTGACCACGTCGGGCACCGCGAAGCTCGCCTCGGACGCGCAGCTCAAGCCGTTCCTCGACGCGCTGCCCAACGCCACGTTCTACCCGTTCACCGACCCCAGGTGGTCCGACGTGAACACCCAGATCAAGCAGACCATCGGCGGCGCGCTGAACGACCCCGAGACGGTCCTCGGCGCGATCCAGAAGAGCGCGACCGCGGGCTGACGCGGCACGGCGGGGCTCCGGCCGTCCGGGGCCCCGCCCCACGGGCGCGCGGGTCGCGCCCGGCGGAAAGCGTCGAGAGAACCTTGAGAAAGCAGAAGAGATGCAACAGAGAGTCGCCCTGAAGCGGGTGGGGCGCGCCTTGCTGCCATGGGCCTGGACCGGCCCCGCGGTGGTGCTGATCGCCGTGGTGGTCGTCTGGCCGGTCGTCGTCATGGTCCAGTCGTCGTTCCTGAAGATCAGCCGGTTCGGGGTGGTCAACGGGTTCAACGGAACGGCCAACTACGAGAAGTTGTTCGCCGAGCCCGACTTCGGCGGCGTGATGTTCCGCAGCCTGATCTGGGTGGTCGCGGTCGTCGCCCTCACCATCGTGATCTCCCTGGGGCTGGCGTCCCTGTTCAACCAGCAGTTCCCCGGCAGGCGCGTCGCCCGCTGGGCGCTGATCGCCCCCTGGGCGGCGTCGGTGCTGATGACCTCGATCATCTTCAAGTGGATGCTCGACCCCGGCGTCGGCCTGATCAACATCATCCTGCACGAGCTGGGCTTCCTCGACGCGATGGGCGGCGCGGACGCCGACCCGCTCGGCAAGGCCGGCACCGCGTTCCCCTGGCTGATCTTCGTCTCGGTGTTCGTGTCGCTGCCGTTCACGACGTACTCGCTGCTGGCGGGGCTCACGGCCATCCCCGCCGACGTCTACGAGGCCGCCAAGATGGACGGCGCGGGCAGGTGGCGGACCTACTGGTCCATAACGCTGCCGCTGCTCCGCCCCGCGCTGACCGTGGCGACCCTCATCAACGTGATGAACGTCTTCAACAACTTTCCCATCATCTGGGCCATGACCCACGGCCAGCCCGGCTACTCCACCGCGACGTCGACCATCTTCATGTACATCCTCAAGGGATCCGACATCGGTGAGTCCGCGGCGATGTCCGTGATCAACTTCGGCATGGTCATCGTACTGGTGGCCGTCTTCATGAAGGTCAGCCGGGAGAAGCAGGAGGTGGCCCGAGCATGAGCACGTCCACGGTGGCACCCCCGGCACCCCCGGCCGCGAGCGTCTCCCCGGGACGCCCGAAACCGGGGACCGCGCGAAGGCTGCCGTCCGTCAAGAAAGTCGCCGTCGCGGCGGGCGCCTACATCGTCGCGTTCGTCTTCCTGTTCCCGTACATCGAGATGGTGCTCACCGCGCTCCGCCCCCAGGAGGAGCTGCGCGAGGCCACCCTGCTCCCCGAGCGTTTCGCCTGGTCGAACTTCGTCACCTTCTGGTCCAGCGGACTGTCCGGCAACCTCCTGGTCAGCCTGCAGGTGGCGGCGGGTTCGACGATCCTGGTGCTGCTCGTGGCGTTGCCCGCCGCGTACTACACCTCACGGCACGACTTCCGGGGCCGCACGGCGTTCCTGATCCTGGTGCTGATAACCCAGATGTTCCAGCCGACCGCCATGCTCGTCGGTATCTACCGCGAGTTCTACCAGTTCGGTCTGGTGGACACCGTGTGGTCGCTCATCCTGGTCAACGGGGGCTTCAACCTGGCCTTCGCGGTCTGGATCCTCAACGCCTACTTCGCCTCGATCCCGCGCGAGCTGGAGGAGGCGGCGTTCATCGACGGCAACGGCCGGATGGGGACGCTGTTCCGGATCACCCTCCCGCTGGCCGCGCCGGGAGTGGTCACCGCCCTCATCTTCACCTTCATCGCCGCCTGGAACGAGTTCGTGGTGGCGCTCACGCTCACCACCTCCCCGGAAAACCAGCCCCTGACCGTCGCCCTGAACTCCTTCATCGGGCAGTACCAGGTCGACTGGCAGAACCTCTTCGCGGGCTCCGTGATCGCCACGATCCCGGTCATCATCCTGTTCGCCCTCATCGAGGGCAAGGTCGTGGGCGGCCTCACCGCAGGCTCCATCAAATGACCGCACCCGTGCGGCACGCATGGCCGGGCCGCCACCGACCGGAGGGGGCGACCAAGCTCAGTGGCCGGTTTCCGAGCTGACGGGGCGGGTTCGGCTCCCGTCACCCGCTCCAAGCACGAAGGCCCGGGCGAGGACGGAATCTCTTCTCCGCGCACCTGGTGGCGGGCCCGAACGACCGATCCCGCCCGGTCTGTGGACCGGGCGGGATCTATGTGCCGCTTCCTCCCTGGGTTCTTCCCCGGGCTCAGGCCGTTCTGCGAGAAGCGGTCCGAGCCGGTGGCGCGGGCCGCATGGTGAGCGGCCGGCGAGCGGTCCGTGGGCGTCCGGGCTCTGCGGGTGCGGACCGCACAGGGCCGGGTGTGGCCCGCGGGCACGCGCCTTGCGAGGCGAGGCCCGCGGGTGGTGCGGGGGTCAGCCGCTGACGCGGACGATGCCCTGCACGGCCGGGGCGGTGGCGCCGGTGCGCTGGTTGTCGTACACCAGCG